>NZ_PIJF01000029.1:0-55564 GCF_002809985.1 Geobacillus sp. WSUCF-018B | reverse complement strand
GCATTCAAATAGTTTTTGGATAACTTCTTTCTTTGCCCGAAAACGGGTTTTCAGCGTTCGATACATGGTTTCACCTCCTATGTTTATTGTATTCTATTGTCATCCAAAAAAGAAAGAGAAAAACAGAAAAACCGAACGCCATTCATCCCCCACCTATAGAGGTGGAGGACTTCTGGCTAATTTATGTTAAATTCGTGAGAAAACGGTAAAAAATTAGAAGACTGATCATAAAAGAAAAACGCCGTTCATAAATCGAAAAAGTTCCCAAAACACGGCGTTTCCAAAAACCTCCCCTGGGAACGAAACGTCCGAAGGCTCTAACAAGACGGCCGCCGCCCTTTATGAGGGATTTGACGCCATTGCGGGCGGCGACGTTCGCTCTAGCCAGGGGGCATCCGACTTACTGCCTCACCTTTTCAATCATCTCGACCGGCAGCCCAGTCAGTTCGTGAATCGTGTCGACATCGTACCCTTTCGCCAGCATTCTCTTCACCACGTCGAGCTTCCCTTCCTCGATCCCTTGTTGGCGTCCTTGCTTCATCCCCTGTTCGATTCCTTGTTGGATTCCCTTTTCCATCCCCCGCTGTTCGTATGAGACGATGAGTTCCATCACACGCTTTGCTTCCTTCGTCTCCATTTGGCTCACCTCGTGTCGCAGTTGGATTTCCTCCTCTTCGGATAACCGCAAATACGTCTCGAAAAAACCGAACAACAGCCGCTGTTTCGCTTCATCCAGCTCAAGGCGGACGAGCATGCGCAAAAATTCCTTTTTCACGTCGACTTTCTCATCTTCATTATACCCCATTTTGCTTAGCAAGGCAGCGGCGACAGGGTTGGCATGGCGGATGTACGCGCGCCACGGCAGTTTGCATAGCTCCACCGTCAAAAAGCGGAAGTCAAGAACGGTCAAAAACGGAAACTGCATGACCAATGAGGAAGGTTCGTCGTATTGTTCGTCATAGCTGAAGATGGCGATCGGGAGAATGCGGCGGCGGTATTTTTGAAACAAGCGGCTGAAGTAGAGGAACATTCGCTCGGGGAAGGTCCGCTGGGTGTAGCTTTGATGCTCGACATGGACAATGACGAGCCCGTCTTCCCCTTTCACCTTTGTTTCGACCAACAAGTCGACGCGGTGCTTCTCTCCGGCCGTCACATCGGTGAACAGTTCCTCGGAGAGGAAAGAGAGATGGTGAACGTCAATGTACTCGTACACGTCGGGAAAGAAAAGAAGCAAAAACTCCTCAAAAAATGTCGACAGCAGCTCTTTGAACAACCGGTCATGGTCAATTCGCTTCTTCGCCACGTTTTCCCTCCCTGCAATTGTCGGATTCACCGTACTGTATTCGCTCTTCGCGGCCAAATTCCTTCTTGTTTCCCCCGCGTTTTTTTGGCATGTGCCATTTCGCATTTGTCCTTTTCCTATGTCGAGCGGTAAAACAAGCTGAACTCAGCGGTGGTTCAGCTGAGGCGGGGAATAGTTTCAGTTCCTCGTAGGTACGATAAAAGCAATCAATAAGAAGGTGAAGAAACTTGGCTAGGACGGGTTTCAATCCCTCATAGGTACGATAAAAACCATATATCCCAATATTCAATTCATTTGCAATATCTTTGTTTCAATCCCTCATAGGTACGATAAAAACGGAATTAAAGCCTATTTTGAAACGGTTCTCAATGTATAGTTTCAATCCCTCATAGGTACGATAAAAACTTGAAACAGTCGCACCATCTATTCAAGAAAAAATTATGTTTCAATCCCTCATAGGTACGATAAAAACCAAAATAAAGTGGGTCCAAACGTTTCAATCCCTCATAGGTACGATAAAAACCTAATGTAATCTCCGCGTCAAAATAAGCGTCTAGCGGTTTCAATCCCTCATAGGTACGATAAAAACCTAATGTAATCTCCGCGTCAAAATAAGCGTCTAGCGGTTTCAATCCCTCATAGGTACGATAAAAACTCGTGTTTTCAATCATGATTTCCGGGATGTTGAATTCAGTTTCAATCCCTCATAGGTACGATAAAAACATAACCTCGCTTCGCCACCGCATGGCTTGCCTTTTTGGTTTCAATCCCTCATAGGTACGATAAAAACTCTGTACGACGAAAGGATATACACGAGATACGGAGGTGTTTCAATCCCTCATAGGTACGATAAAAACAAGGGGCGAAGACAAGGGAGGAGTACCTCGAGGAAGTTTCAATCCCTCATAGGTACGATAAAAACATCGCCGAAACGCCCCGATCGGGGTTTTTCACTTCGAGTTTCAATCCCTCATAGGTACGATAAAAACACCTTTACGCGGTTGCATGTCTTA
The DNA here is from genome assembly GCF_002809985.1 of Geobacillus sp. WSUCF-018B. Lineage (NCBI taxonomy): Bacteria > Bacillati > Bacillota > Bacilli > Caryophanales > Anoxybacillaceae > Geobacillus > Geobacillus sp. WSUCF-018B. The sequence continues at coordinate 53,248 of NZ_PIJF01000029.1, read as the reverse complement.
GTTGTATAGATTTCGTTTCAATCCCTCATAGGTACGATAAAAACATCGCGATCCGGGAGCACCAACAAGTGCTGAAAAGAAGTTTCAATCCCTCATAGGTACGATAAAAACGCTTTTACTGCCCAACATGCGGCCCGATCGAAAAGAGGTTTCAATCCCTCATAGGTACGATAAAAACCCAAACCATGTGCGTAAAATCAAGCTTTTCCCCTTTTGGCTGTTTTCAGAATAACACGTTTCAAAAATTCTGTCAATACTGTTCAGCCGTGTTGGCTGTAGGATTTTGACGCGAAAAGACATTGTCGTCGATCCCCCGGGATTTTTGCACGATTGGAGGTCGACGACAACTTGCCCCCGTTTTCATCCGCCAATCGGAAACAGCAGACGGGCCGCATATACTGTGCCTGTCACGGTAATGGCGCTCAACAAGGTCGACACCAACACCGCCTGGGCGGCGTAATCGGGGTGGCAGTCATACTCGAGCGCATACAGCGCCGTATTGCGTGAACATGGATACGAACTGGCAATGAGCAATGCCTGAGCCGTCACGCCATCCATTCCTAATAGAAAGATCAAAGACGCAGCCAACAGCGGCGACAATATCAAGCGCCCGAACACACTCACATACACAAGCGGAGGCAAGGCAGTAAACCGAGCGTAGGCGATTTGCGCTCCCAACGTAAAGAGGGCGATGGCTAAAAACGCGTCGGCGACCCGCTGAAGCGGCGTCCATAAAAATGATGGGATTGGGACGTGAAGCCATCGGCAGATCACACCGAACAACAGCGCGTGAAGAACGGGATTTTTCCATATCTCAGCAGCCCATTTCCCACTTTTCCCGTTTCCTGACACGAACTGATACACTCCATATGTATTGGTCAAGAAGTTTTGAAAAATGGTCACGATGATTTGAATCGTCGCCCCGAGCGGATGTTGGTGAAACACCAGCTGGCTGACAGGAATGCCGAAGTTGCCAGAATTGTTCAGCACAACCGTATTTTGAAACACCGCTGCCATACTTCGCTCCAGTTTGAATAGTTTCGCCATGATCCTACTCAAAACCATCAGCCCGCCGTTTTGCAACAGAAGAAACCCTAAGATAGCCGCTAACACCTTTCCATTCAACTCACTGTCGTACACGTTGATGAATGCGACTGCCGGCAGCAGGACATACATGTTCAATTTGGATAATGTATTGAGGTCAAGACGAAAGAAACGGTGAAGCCCTGCTCCCAAGCCGACAATCAACAGCATAGGAACCATCACTTGCAATACAATTCCGCTAAAAACAGCCAAGACGTTTCCCCCGCTTTCTTTGTGCATATGTCGGCTCGATGTTCCTTGTATAACGTTGTTCAGACATCCCGCCTTTTACACTTTTTTTCGATAAATCCGCTCCGGACGACCGACCGATCCATAGACAATATCGGCTAGCACTTGTCCCGTGGAGACAAGGTATTCTAAATATCGACGGGCGGTCGTCCGGCTTGTGCCAATTTGCCGTCCGACTTCTTCGGCCGTCACTCCATCTTGACACCGTTTCACAACCATCAGCACTTTTTCAAGGGTTAGCGGTTGGATGCCTTTTGGAAGCATAGGCTGATCCCTAACCGGGGCCTCCCGCCCGATCAGTTTGTCGACATCCTCTTGATCGATCCACTCTTTTTCTTTCATCCACTGCTGCATTTTATCATAATATTCTTTATATCGATGCAACGTTTCGGCAAATCGATCAAACATAATCGGCTTGATAATATAATCAAACACCCCGCCATGCAGCGCTTGTTTCAAGGCATCCACTTCTCGTGCTGCTGTGATCATAATAATATCGATATTGGAAAAGCGTTCCCGAACCCATTTTAAAAAAGAGAGGCCGTTCATATCCGGAAAATAGACATCAAGCAACAACACGTCGGGTTGCAGCACCTCTGTCAATTCCCTTGCCTCTTCGGCGTTCGTGGCAATGCCGACCACTTCATACCCGTTCACTTTCTCGACAAAGCGCCGATTGATTTCAGCGATGCGGCGGTCGTCTTCAATAATAAGTACACGAATCATCCCCTCTGCTTCCCTCCCTCCGAAATATTGATGCATAAAGGTGTAGAGGCCTTTTATGGGAAATGCTTTCTTTCAGCATGGGTTGGCACGGCCCGACCGCTTCGGAATAATGACGGTAAACACCGTTCCCTCTCCTTGTTTCGACTGATAGGTGATTTGCCCACCAAGCATCGCCAGCGCCTTCTTGACAAGATCAAGCCCATACCCACGGAGGCCGTTGGCTTTGGTCGAAAAGCCGCGGTCGTATATCCGTTCCGCCACATCCGGATCAACGCCTAATCCGTTATCCTCGACCTCAATAATCAAGTCATCGCCGAGGTCGGTCAAAAAAATGGTCACTCGTTTCTCTTCTTTTCCGTTGTGGAGGACTGCTTCCATGGCGTTATCCAACAAATTCCCGATAATCGTCACCAAATGGTCGCGATCGATCCATGGCGGCACATCGCGAAAACTGCTTTCCCGATCAATTTCAAAGGTGATTTTCAGCTCATGGGCGCGGTTGAACTTGCCAATCAGCAGCCCGCCGATGATCGGATCCGGGATTTCTTTCATGACAAACCGGACGATGTTTTGTTGCAAGTCGGTCTCTTTTGCGATCAGTTCAAGCGCTTCCTCATACGATTCCAGTTGAATCAGGCCAGAGATCAAATACAGCTTGTTGGAAAATTCGTGCGTTTGCGCGCGCAAGGCATCGGCATAACTGCGAAGCTGCGATAACTCTTTGGTCAAGCGATACAATTCCGATTTGTTTCGAAACGTCGATACCGCTCCAATCACACGCCCTTGCTTGTCTTTGATCGGAATGCGGTTGGCAATGACGGTTTCTTCCCCTAACACCATTTCATCGTCAAATTCTGCCTGCCCCGTCCGAATGACTTCAGGCAGCCTCGAGTGGGGAATAAGCTGCAAGATCGGCATTCCCAACACATCGCGTTCGTTCTCATACCCAAGCAACTTCAACGCGGTTTGATTGACCATTGTAATCGTTCCCTCTTGATTGATGGCCACCATTCCTTCGCGAATCGCTTCTAAAATCGCCTGCTTTTCTTGGTAGAGCAAACCGATTTCTTCCGGTTCAAGACCATGAATCGATTTTTTCACCGCCCTGGCGATCGCCATTGCACCCACCGCTCCGAGAAAGAGGGCAAAAACGGAGAAGAGAAACATCTTCATACGATACGACCATACTGTACGCTGAATATCCTCTAGCAAAAAACCAACCGAAACAATGCCGATCACATGTCCGTTTTCATCAAAAATCGGCGCTTTTCCCCGGATCGCCGGACCAAGCGAACCGACCGCCTCCGAAATAATGGCCTTGCCTTTGAGCACCTCACCGTTGTCGCCCCCGACCATCGGTTTGCCGATCCGGTCCGGCAGCGGGTGAGCATAGCGGATTCCCTTACGGTTGCCAATCACTACGTACTCCGCCCCTGTCTTTCGGCGAATATATTCGGCAAACGGCTGCAAGCGCACGGACGGATTCGGGTCGCGGAACGCCTCGCGCACAAGCGGGGTGGACGCAACGGTTTCCGCCACGTTCAGCGCCCGCATGCCGATTTGTTGTTTGATAGTCTCCGCGAACATATGTTGGAATAAAAACGTAAGAAACACGATGACAAACAAAAGCAGCGAACAAATGATCATCATCAACCGTGTTTGCAGTTTCATCGTGCTGTCCTCCAAACGGAAAAATGAAAAGAAAGACCATCCTCCACTAAAGGAAGAAAGCCTTTCTTTCTATTATTACATATCTTCATTGACAATGACGGTTTTTCCTCGTAATTTCATGAAAAACGGCACGGCAATCCACAATAAGGCGATGACCAACAAGACGAGCGAAATCGGCTTTTCAACGAACACGAGATAGTCCCCGTTTGATGCCGTCAACGCCCGGCGCATGTTGTTTTCAATCATTGGCCCCAGCACAAGCCCCAACACAAGCGGTGCCAATGGATAGTCGTGCTCTGCAAGCCAGTAGCCAAGCAGACCAAACGCCAGCAACAGGAACACATCAAACGTCGTCACTTGCACCGCATACACGCCGAATACAGAGATGGCGATAATGAGCGGCAACAAATATTTCGTCGGCGTCTGGATAATTTTCGCGAACACTTTGACGAGCGGCATGTTGAGAATTAACAACATCACATTTCCGATAAACATGCTCGCAATCAATCCCCAGGCGACAGCTGGATGCTCATCGAACAACAGTGGACCTGGCTGGACGTTGTACATAATGAGTGCACCCATGAGGATCGCTGTCGTCCCTGAACCAGGAATGCCCAGCGTCAACAGCGGAATCATTGCGCCCCCAGAAGCCCCGTTGTTCGCCGACTCCGGCGCCGCCACACCGGCGATCGTCCCTTGGCCGAATTTTTCTGGATGTTTGCTGATTTTCTTTTCAAGAATATAAGAGAAAAATGAGGCCAACGTCGCTCCGGCTCCCGGCAGCACGCCGATGAAAAATCCGAGCAGCGACCCGCGGGCGATCGGTCCGGCACTTTCCTTCAAGTCCGATTTGGTTGGCAAGATGCGCCCGATTTTAGCAATTTCCCCTTCGTTCGTTTCCCGATGGAGAATCGCTCTAAACACTTCTCCCAACGCAAACAACCCGACCGCTACGGTTAAAAACTCCAGCCCCCCATACAAATAGGAAATATTGTACGTGAAGCGTGCGACGCCAGAGACGTTGTCGAGCCCGATCGTGGAAAGCAACAAGCCGAACACTGTCATGATCCATGCTTTCGTCATCGATTTGCCAGCCAGTCCGCTCACCGCGGCGAGCCCCAGCAGCATAAGCGAAAAATACTCCGCCGGACCGAACTTCAAGGCGACATTGGACAGCGGCTCCGCTAATAATACAAGGCCGATGAGCGACACAATCCCCGCCACAAACGAGCCGATCGCCGCAATCGCCAGCGCCGCCCCGGCCCGGCCTTGCCGCGCCATTTGGTAGCCGTCCAGCGTCGTGACAACAGACGATGATTCCCCGGGCGTGTTTAACAAAATTGACGTCGTCGACCCGCCGTACATCGCCCCGTAATAGACGCCGGCCAACAAAATGATCGAACTGGCGGCCGCCTGCTCGGGACTCAAACCCGATGTCATCGACGCCGTCACCGGAATGAGCAGCGCCACCCCGCTCATCGGTCCGATCCCAGGAAGCACGCCGACCGCCGTGCCGATCAACACCCCGATAAACGCAAACAGCAAGTTATGCGGCTGAAGCGCTGTCTGAAATCCGTCAAGCAAAAACGATAGTGTGCTCATGATGCCCCTCCCTTCATTGGAACCAAATCGGCCAGCTTGGCAATGTTCCTTGCAACAGTTTCACATAAAGGCCATATACGCCTAACGAAAAACCAGCCGCAATGGCGATCGATTTCCACAGCGCCCCTTTTTCCATCGTTTGAAAGCCGATGACAAGAAAGAGAAATGTCGTGATCACATATCCAACCGTTTCAAGCAACGCCGCATAGAAAATGGCGGCGATGAAAATGACAAGAAACTTTTTATATTGCCGCGGCAGTTTCTCCCCTGTTGCGCCTGAATAATTTCTTGTCTCAAACAGCAGTTTTATGCTTAATAAAACCAACACAAGTCCAAGCAAAAACGGAAACACATTCGGCCCGACAGCGCTGCCGTAGGCGCTTTTCGATATGCGCAAACTTTCCACCATAAACAAAGCACCCACAGCCAAAAACGCCACCGCCGCGATCCGGTCAGCCGTTTTGTTCATCGCTTTCCCTCCCGCTTTTGGAAAAAGGGGAAGAATGCTCTTCCCCCTCGAGTTATTTATGCATCCCAAGCGACTTCAGCAGGTCGCCGATTTGCTGCTCCTGCTCTTGCAAAAACTTCGTAAATTCGTCCGAATTGCGATATTCCGCCGCCCAGCCTTGTTTTTGCAGCTCTTCTTTCCATTTTTCATGCTCAGACAGTTTTTTCAATGTCTCTTCCCAAAACGCTTTTGCTTCCGAAGACATTTCCTTCGGCCCAAAAACCCCGCGCCAAATCGTAAATTCCGCATCAACGCCAAGCTCTTTCATCGTCGGCACGTCTTTCAGCACTCCGCCAAGGCGCTCTGGAGCGGAAACCGCCAACACCCGCACTTTGCCGGCTTTCAAATATTCGCCAACCGAAGACGCATCCGTCGCAATCACATCCGCATTGCCGCCAAGCAGCGCAGCCATCGCTTCCCCGCCGCCATCGTACGAAACATACTTGACTGATTTCGGATCGATGCCCGACTTATAGATCGGCAAAATCGCGACTAAATGATCCATCGAACCTGGCGCCGATCCTCCGGCTACCGTGACCGATTTCGGATCTTGTTTAATGGTATTAAGCAAGTCGGTTAACGTTTGAAATTTCGAATCCGCCTTCACAACAATCGCGCCAAAGTCCTTCGTCAACTGGGCGAGCGGTGTCGTGTCTTTGTAGCCAAACGGGCTGTTCCCTTCTTTTTTCAAGTTGTTGATAATAATCGGCGGGGAGTTGACAAATAGTTTGTAATCGTTTTTCACATCCTGGGTAGCGTATTCGGCCATAAAGACTGCCCCGCCGCCGCCTGGTTTGTTTTCAACCGTCATGGTCTGTTTGACGAGCCCCGTCTCATCCAACACTTTCGTAATCGCGCGGGCCGTTAAATCCCAGCCGCCGCCCGCCCCAGACGGAGCAACAATCGTAATCGGCTTCGTCGGATAGTTTGAGGCCGATGAGCCAGAGTTTGAACCGGACGATTTCGACCCCGCCGATTCATTGCCCCCACAGGCCGCCAAAGCCAGTGTCATCATCCCTGCAGCGAGCAATCCCCACCATTTCGTTTTCTTCATTTCTCCCTTGCCCCCTTGTTTTTTTGATAACGTTTTCAAACTCAACCTTACCATGCCCCAGGGTGAACGTGAAGTTTTTGAAAATAAAATGAATTTTGTGCATTTTGTTCATGGACGTATAATCAACATGACCTGATATGGCCAAGACGCCTCGGGGAACGCTGGAGTCTCAAAGCAAAAAAAGACCGCCAGCCTTCAAGGCCGACGGTACATAAAACGTTGGCACGGTACATACTTTCTGATTTTTGTTCCTCCTCTTTCATGTGACCGGACGATCATCCGTTTTCTACAATCGATCACTTACGAATCAGTGATTTCCTCTACCTCTTTTGCCACCGCCAACCGTCCTCGTTAGATAGCCGCCTCTTGTGTTTAATTTCCCTGCTCTTCAAGCAATTCCCAAACATCTTGCTCTGGAAGATCCACCAACCGAGCAATATCTTCCACCTTCATTCCTTTGCGCGCCATGTTGCGGATCAGTTGTTTCATTCCTTGCTTCATTCCTTGCTTCATTCCTTGTTTCATTCCCTGTTTGATCCCTTGTTCAATCCCTCGTTTGATCCCTTCTTCCAACCCCTGTTTCCTTCCCTTTTGCTCATAGGAAATGATCAGCTCCAACACTTGCTCTTTTTCTTTCGTTTCCATCGCCCTCACCTCTCTTTGTAGTTGTTGCTCTTCCTCCTCCGACAGCTTCACATATGTTTCAAAAAAGCCCAACAAGAGCCGCTGCCTCGCCTCATCCAGCTCCAATCGCACCAACATGCGCAAAAACTCTTTTTTCAACTCAATTTTCTCACTTTCAGTATACCCCATTTTGCCAAGGAGGGCAGCCGCAATCGGATTGTCATGCCGGATATAGTCTCTCCAATGTTTCTTGCGCAGCTCCACGGGGAAAAAGCGAAACTGCAGCACGTCGCCAAAGGGAAACGCGATTGAGAACACGGACGGTTCCTCGCGGAGGGTGTCATGGCTGAAGACAGCGATCGGAACGATGCGGGTGCGGTATTTTTCAAACAAACGGCTGAAATAGATAAACATGCGCTCTGGAAACGATGGTTGCACGTAGCTTTGATTCTCCACATGAACAATGATCAGCCCGTCTTCCCCTTTCAGCTTCGTCTCGACCAATAGATCGACGCGGTATTTTTCGCCTGCCGTGACATCGGTAAACAGTTCTTCGGACAAAAAGGACAAATGGCGGAAATCGATATGCTCGTGGATGTCGGGGAAAAAGAGAAGGAGAAACTCTTCGAAGAACGTTTGAATCAGCTCTTTGAACAATCGGTCATGGTCAATGGCCATTCGATCACCCCTCTTTGAACGTGTTCGATTCTATCCATTCGCAAGCAGGGGGTGAAAATCCTGCATCGGGGACAGAAAAAGTTGTACCGTACTGTATAGCGCTTCAGTCCCCCACAGGTACGATAAAAACGTATTCCTGTACCACGTGATTTAACTGTTGAACAGATGTTTCAATCCCTCATAGGTACGATAAAAACACAAAAGCAAATGACAGCCCAGCGATCAGACCCGCAGGTTTCAATCCCTCATAGGTACGATAAAAACTTTGTCCAACCGGGACAAAATAATTTATGTTCGACATGTTTCAATCCCTCATAGGTACGATAAAAACTTTGGCCAAGATGTAAAAACTTTTTCGTTTGAAGGGAGTTTCAATCCCTCATAGGTACGATAAAAACTCATTGATCGCGTAACGTTGCAAAACGACGTATTGAAGTTTCAATCCCTCATAGGTACGATAAAAACCCAAACCATTCGCATAAAATCAAGCTTTTCCCCTTTTGACTGTTTTCAGAATATCACGTTTCAAAAATTCTGTCAATACTGTCGAGCCGTGTTGGTTGTAGGATTTTGACGCAAAAAAACATTGTCGTCGATCCCCCGGGATTTTTGCACGATTGGAGGTCGACGACATTTGCAAGACGGTCAGTTTTTGTTTTTCTCCATTCTTCCGTACTCGTCCTTCACCGCCGCCACGAGCGGGTGCCCACTTTCAAGCCCCGCGTATTGCCGAAGCGCGCCTTCGATTCCATGTTGGGCGATTGTTTGTTGAAGGGCGGCGGCTTCCACGTCGCGGTCGTCATCGAACCGCAGGAGGGCGGCGATTCCTTTAGCCAAGCCGTGCGGGACGTTGCCGAATAAGGCGCAATATTGCACGGCTGGCGCGACGAGGCGGTCGTTCGGCCCAAGTTTGCGGATCGGCGAGCGGGCGACACGGATGATGTCGTCGGACAGCGCCGGGTTCATGAAGCGCCCGATCGTCGTCTCGATATACGCGCGGTGCTCATCTGCCTTCCAACCGTGCTTTTTCACCAACACCGCTCCGGATTCGCTGAGCGCCTGTTCGACATCCGCCCCAATGGCGCTGTCTTTCATCGCGTCTTGCACGGTTTCGTATTGCTTGAGGTAGCCTAAGTAGGCGGCAAGGGCATGGCCGGTGTTGACAGTAAATAACTTTCGTTCAATATACGGCCCTAAGTCAGCGACAAAATGCGCTCCTTGAATCGGCGGAACCGCGCCGATGACGTTGCGCGTTTCAATCGCCCATTCGAAAAACGGCTCGACCGTCACCGCCAGCGGATCATCGTTCGTTTGGTTTGGCACGATGCGGTCAACCGCGCAGTTGAGAAAGCCGACCGACTCGCCCGCCAGCTGTTGTTCGGCTTCGGAAAGATGGGCAAACACGTGCTGCTTCAACGTCTCCGTGCCGCCGATCATATTTTCGCACGCAATGACATGAAGCGGAGCTTGCCGGGCGGCCAGCCGCTGCTTGAGCCCGGCGGCGATGACCGGGGCGATGGCCGGCAAAATGTGCGGGCCGACGGCGGTCGTGACCAAATCAGCGGCGGCGATCGCCGCGATGACTTGCTCCCGCTCTGTTTGGCTGTTCAACGCCGAGACGCCGCGCACCCATTGTTCTTCTCGCTGCTCGCCGGCGACAATGACGCGATACTCCCCCCGCTCCTTGAGCAGGCGGACGATTTGTTCGTTGACATCGACAAAAACGACCTTATATCCCGACGCTGCCAGCAAGCTGCCGATAAAGCCGCGGCCGATGTTGCCAGCGCCAAAATGAACCGCCTGCATCAGCCGTTCACCTCATGGAGCAGCGCAAGAATGTCTTCTTCTGTTTTGGCGTTCGCCATCGCTTCGACATTGTCCGCTTCCGCACAGACGAGCGCCAGTTTTGACAGAATATCCAAATGCTCCCCGTCTTTGCCGGCAATGCCGATCACGATCAGAGCCGTATTGCCGCCGCCAAAATCGACGCCGCCCGGGACTTGCACGATCGAAATGCCGGACTGTTTCACGAGCGCTTTGGCTGCTTCCGTTCCGTGCGGAATGGCGACATTGTTGCCGATATACGTTGATGTCAGTTCTTCCCGCTCAAGCATCGCATCAACATATGCCGGGGCGACATATCCTTGCTTGACCAACACCTCGCCAGCAAGGCGGATCGCCTCTTCTTTCGTTTTTGGTTGCGCATTGAGCACAATGTTTTCTTTGTTTAAAATCGAATGGGTTACCATCGTTTTCACTCCTTCATTGATGTCCAGTAATGATCAAAAAATTGCTCCAAATGGGCGCTGACAAGTGAATACACTTCTTCCTCGCCGCCATGCGTCAAAACGGCAAGGCTTTGCTCATCTTTCACCAGCAAGGAGCTGACCTCGCTTAATACAGCGAGCATCTCCTTATCGGCATCTGATGGCCCAAGCAGCAACACAACCGTGTTGATCTCCATCGGCTCCCCGTCCATGCCGGGCACCGTTTGCGGCGCATCAAGTCGGTACATCGTCAGAGATGGACGAAGGACAGCGAAGCTTCGAGCGTGGTAAAGCGCCAGCGTCGTGCCAGGGACGCCAAGCCCGCCAAGCGACTCGCGGCGCCGCAGCTCCTCGATGACGACATCGGCATCGACGATGACGCCACTTCGTTCAAGACGGCGGCACGCGTCCGCCAATAGTTCATGAACAGAGCGCCCCTTGACCACCTCGAGGGAAAAACCGTCCAACAGGTGGACGATCGTCTCGCTGATGCGCCGGACCGCCTTCATCGCCTCGAGCGCTGGCCTGTTTCTCTGTGCGATTGACTCTTTCCTCATCCGCTTTTCAGCGGCTGATTTTCGCTCTAAAAATTCACGGATTGCCCGCGCTTCCTCTTCCGTCAACATCGGGCTGACGGTGAAATATGGGCCGCCTTCATCGGCCAGCGGCACGGTCGAGACGACAAGGTCATACGCGCTTGCATCTTTCTCTTTCCATTCAAACACGGACGCTTGTTCCAGCGAAACAATGTCCGGAATCTCTTTTTTCAGCCTCGTCGCTAAAATTTTCGCCGTCCCAAGCCCGCTCGAACAAATGACGAGCACCCGCCACCCTTTTCTCTCCCGCATGAGCGCGGAGGCAAAATGGAGCACTAAATAGCCGATCTCCTCCTCAGGCATCGGGACGTTGCCAAACAGTTGCTTTGCCCCTTCTGCGACAATGGCGAACAGCTCCGCATAGTCCCGCTTAATTTGCTCAAGCAGCGGATTGGATACCCCCATCCCGTGCTCCAAGCGGTACAGGGCTGGCTTCAAGTGGACGACCAAATCTTCATACAGCGTGCGGTCGGCGGACAAATCGACGCCAAGTTCGCGGCTGACAAAGCGGATGAGTTGCTGCGCTTTCATGCCAACCGCCAAACTTGCCTCCTCCATCATCGTCCCTTGGCGGCTGCGCCATTTCGCTCCCATCAAGTGCATCGTCATATAGCCGATCTCCTCGCTGGGGATGGCAACGCCAAAGACTTTTTCCAACGATTCGGCGAGCACGCGAGCGATTTCGTATTCGTTCGTCGCTTGAAGCGTCTGCAAATCCCGCGGATCGAAGTGGATCGCTTCTCCCCGCTTGATGCGCTCGATCGCTAGAGCCAAATGGACGACAAAGGCGATGTACGAGCTATCGGCCATCGTAAACGGGAGCGTTTCTTTCACTTGCTCGATTTGCTGCTCAATGATGGCGAGCTTTTTTCTGTCCACAAGCCCGAGCAGCTTCTCCGCCACGGTGTCAAGCGGAGCGTCCGCTCGTTTTTGGATCGTCTCTTTCATCAATGCCAAAAATTCGTGTTCATCAACATGGCGGAACAACAAATCGCTCATCAAGCGCCGTTTCGCCGATTCTGAACCGGCCAGTTCCACCCCGTATCCACGCTTGCGGATGAGCGAAAGTCCATACGTCTCGATTGTTTGTTCCAATTTGTCCAAATCAAAGCTGACGGTCGCCACCGTCACATTCAAGTCGTTCGCCAATGAAACAAGTTTCACCGGCTCGGCCGCTTCCAACAGGGCGATTAAAATCATGAGCTGCCGCTCTTCCGGTGTATATTCATGATGGGAAAGACGGAGCAGCTCTGTGGCCAGCGCCTGTTTGTTTTCTTCCCTTCCGATGAGCCGAACGCCGACTCCTGCCTTTTTCACCAACTCCAGCCCGTAACGACGCAACACCGATTCGAGCCCTTGCAAATCGCGGTGAACCGTACGGGCGCTGACATTCAGCTCCTCGGCCAGTTCGCCGACGGTCAAATCACGGTCGCTTGCCAACAAACGCTCAAGCAGCTTCCGCTCCCGTGCCGATACGTACATCGCCGTTCACCTCCCATCTTCGGTCGTATTGTTGACAGGTTTAAATTGGCCAATCGGTTCTTCATCTCTTATTGTAAGGGCTTTTTTCTTGATTTGACAATGAAGAGATGTTTCATTTTCGTCATTGTTATTGTTGACAGTTTTTAATTTCACATTCATGATTCCTTTTTCGGCGCCAAAACCAACCCTGCTGGCCGGAAAACCGACTCGAAACAGCAGGCTGCCGTAAAACAAAACGCAGGGGGAACGCCATTTCCCCTGCGTTTCATGCCGATTTACGCGTTCTTTTTCAATTGTTCAATCAACTCATCGTACTTCGGGCTGTTTAAGAAGTTTTCGACCGATACGTGGTAGGCGTTCGGCAATTTTGCTTTTGCACGGTCGGTTAAATTTTGATGGGTGACGACGATATCGGCGTCGGCCGGCAGCTGGTTGATCGCCGTGTTCGTGACTTCAATGTCAAGGCCGGCTTTTTGCATTTTGTTGCGCAAAATCGATGCTCCCATCGCACTCGACCCCATTCCGGCGTCACAGGCAAACACAATTTTTTTCACCCGGCCAGGAACGGCTTGCGCCACCGCTGGCGAAGCCCCTTCATTTTGTTGCAGCGCGGCAGCCACTTGGCTCTTTTTCCCTTTCAGCTGCTCCATTTTCTCTGCTGCTTTCGCCAAATCTTCTTCCTCTTCGGATTGTTTCGCCGCTTTTAAGAAAATCGAAGCGACGAGGAACGACACCGCTGCAGCGACGAACACGCCGGCTAGCACGCCGAAATAATTCCCTTTCGGCGTCATCGCCAGCAAGGCGAAAATGCTTCCCGGCGACGGCACCGCCACCAGCCCGGCGTTGAGGATGGTAAACGTGAACACCCCACTCACGCCGCCCGCCATGGCTGCCAAAATCAAAATCGGTCGCATGAGAATGTACGGGAAGTAAATTTCATGAATCCCGCCAAGGAAGTGGATAATGACTGCCCCCGGCGCCGATTGTTTCGCCATCCCCTTGCCAAACAGCCAATACGCGAGCAAAATGCCAAGTCCTGGACCTGGGTTCGTCTCGAGCAGGAACAAGATCGATTTTCCCGTTTTCGCCGCCTGCTCGACGCCAAGCGGGCTTAAAATGCCGTGGTTGATCGCATTGTTCAAGAACAGCACTTTCCCTGGCTCGATGAACAAGTTCGCCAGCGGCAACAAATGCCAGTCAATGATTTTTTCCACTCCCGCTGCTAATGTTTTGCTGATGAGCGAGATGACCGGGCCGACTCCTTTAAAGGCGAGCAGCGTCAACACGCCGCCGATAATCCCGGCTGAGAAGTTGTTGACAAGCATCTCAAATCCTTGCTTCACTTTCCCTTGGAACAATCCATCCACTTTTTTGATCACATAACCGCCAAGCGGCCCCATGATCATCGCGCCTAAAAACATCGGAATGTCCGAACCGACGATGACTCCCATCGTCGCCGTCGCCCCGACAACGCCGCCGCGGACGTCATACACCATTTTGCCGCCCGTATAGCCAATCAACAGCGGTAACAAATACGTAATCATTGGCCCGACGAGCTTGGCAAACGTCTCGTTCGGCCACCAGCCCGTCGGGATAAATAGGGCGGTAATCAGCCCCCAGGCGATAAACGCCCCGATATTCGGCATAATCATGCCGCTCAAATAACTGCCAAACCGCTGAATCTTCACGCGGAAGCCTGTTTCGTTTCCGGTTGTATGCGTCATAACGTCGCTCCTCCTTTTGCTTGACTGTACCTTTATCTTAAAACGCTTACAACCGGCCTTCAATGAGAAGTAAACGCGATTTTGTCAAGGGGGTTGTTGACAGGGGTTAAAAAAGAAAACCCCGCGCGGCGGGCGGGGTTACAGCGTTTCTTCTGCCAACGACAACGCCTCTCGATAGAGACGTTGGGAGAGATAAAATCCATTTTCAAGCAAAGTGTCTAACAGCGGCTTGACTTCCGCTATTTTCCTGTTTTTCTTTCCCAGAATCAAAACTCCGATTGTACCGATAGGCCGTAAAAGGAATTGTTTCGACAATGATCTGGCAGCATGCTCATCAATCACAACGACTTGAGCACCAAGTTCTTTCGCTCCAATAATAACTTCTAACTCCCCGGCATGGAATTTTCCATATAAACTTTCAACAAGGCTGCGATTTTTTACATGGTATAGTCGAAACACCCCCTCGCTGACCAATCGTTTGAGCTCCTCTTTTCCATAATGGCGTGGGGCATGGTGATGAACAATTTCTTGATAGACAGCTTCCGGAACATATACTTCATCAAATAGTTCAGACAAAAGAGTCAATTGACCAACGATCGACAGACCTATAATCGGTGTAGAATTAACCGTAACCCTACTCATTGTGATCCCTATTTTCTTTGCTCAATTTTTGCACCGTGTCCCAATCATCTTTGATGTGTTCCTCCGTATATTCCATCCAAGGAATCGCCTTCGAACGCAATACATCGATAAATTCCCCTAAGGATTTTCCTGCCAATTCAGCCGCTTTCGCCAGCGTCACCTGTTTTCCAACAAACAAACCAATCGCCAATGAAAGCTTTATTTTCGCCTCAACGGTGCTGCCTTCCAATTCATTAATGGCGGGCAAAAACTCTTTCGGCAAGTTCACCTGAAAGTAGTCCATGGCCATGAAACTCACACCCTTTTTTATTTTATTCTATCACACTTCGCGCCTTTTGAATGCCGTCACGACTCAGTGTGAGGTGATAAAAAAGCAGCCCGAATCCAAGCGGGCTGCTTCATTGTTTTCCTATTCATATCTCGCCGTCACCATTTTCTTTCTCGTATAAAACTCGACGCCGTCGCGGCCGTTGGCGTGGAGGTCGCCATAGAACGAGTTTTTGTAGCCCGAGAACGGGAAGAACGCCATCGGCGCCGGGACAGCGACGTTGACACCAAGCATGCCGGCATCGATTTCTTCACGGAACTGGCGGATCGCTTTGGCGCTGTCCGTGTAGATGCAAGCGCCGTTGGCGAATTCCGACCGGTTGGCGATCTCAATCGCTTCGTCCAAGTCGCGGGCGCGGACGACGGACAGAACCGGGGCGAAAATTTCATCCGTCCAAATCGTCATGCCCGGTTTGACATGGTCGAAAATCGTCGGGCCGATGAAGTACCCTTTTCCGCTTGTCGCCGAGTCGCGGCGGCCGTCGCGGACAAGGAGCGCCCCCTCTTTTTCGCCGATTTCGATGTATTTGATCGTCCGCTCTTTATGCGACTCGCGGATGACCGGGCCTAAAAAGACGCCTTGGTCGAGCCCGTTGCCGATTTGGATGCGGTCAGCGGCTTCTTTGAGCCGTCTCACTAGCTCATCAGCGATATCGCCCACAGCAACGACAACGGAGCATGCCATGCACCGCTCACCTGCCGAACCGAACGCGGCGTTGATGATGTTCGTCACCGCCATGTCGAGGTCGGCGTCCGGCATGACGATCGAATGGTTTTTCGCGCCGGCGAGCGCCTGAACGCGCTTGCCGTGAGCGGCGGCTGTTTTGTACACATATTCGGCGACCGGCTGCGAGCCGACGAACGAGACGGCTTTAATGTCTTTATGCTCCAGGATGCCGTTGACCACCTCGTGCGCTCCGTGGACGATATTGAGCACCCCTGCCGGCAGGCCGGCTTCGGTGAACAGCTCTGCCAAACGGTTGGCGAGCATCGGCGTCCGCTCGGACGGCTTCAGCACGAACGTATTGCCGCAGGCGATGGCAAGCGGAAACATCCAGCACGGCACCATCATCGGGAAGTTAAACGGCGTAATGCCGGCAACAACGCCAAGCGGGTAGCGGTACATGCCCGATTCGATGCCGGTCGCGATATCCGGCAGCTGTTGGCCCATCATAAGCGTCGGAATTCCCGCCGCAAATTCGACGCACTCAATACCGCGCTGCACTTCGCCGTATGCGTCTTCGTACACTTTGCCGTTTTCCAATGTCACAAGGCGGGCAAGCTCCTCCCAATGCTCGACAAGAAGCTGCTGATAGCGGAACAAAATGCGGGCGCGGCGCGGAACGGGCACTTTGCGCCATTCGCGGAACGCTTCTTTCGCAGCCGCCACCGCCGCATCAAGCTCCTCGCGCGAAGAGAGCGGCACTTTCGCCAGCACTTCTCCTGTCGCCGGGTTCGGCACGATTTCTTCTTTTCCGGATGTTGATGCGACCCATTGGCCGCCGATAAAATTTTTCAATGTTTTCGTTTCGGTCACGGAACTCATGGATGAAACCACCTTTCTAGTCGATCTTTCAAAAGATTGGTTCATGAACGCACACAAGGGCTATGGATGATCGACGAGCGCTTCCTTTCGCGGAAACGGCCGGCGGGCTGAACGCTTCCAAAAAGCGGCGTTCTTTGCTGTCCGTTTGCTGCTGGTCGCTGTCATGCGTCCTGCAATCGCCATCCCAGCCGTCGGACTCATTTACGAACTTACGGTTTTGGTGTCGTACTGATAGTCATAACAATAATGGTACAAGGCGACGATTTCCTCATGGGTCGGCACTTTCGGATTGTTGCTTGGACTGCCGCTCGCGAGCGCATCGGCCGCCATTTTATCAACCGCTTTGTCAAACGCCGCTTTGTCGATGCCCCACGTTTTCATATTCGGAATGCGCAAATCGCGGCAAAGCTGTTTCACTTCTTCAACAAGCGCCTCAGCTGCTTCCGTATCGGAAACGTCTTTGAGCGGCGGCTTGATGATTCGGGCGATCACCGCCAATCGTTCGATAGCGCTGTCTTTTGTAAACTCCAGCACCCCCGGCAGCAACATCGCGTTCGATACGCCGTGCGGCACGTGGAAAAGCGCGCCGATCGGCCGCGACATGCCGTGCACAAGCGTCACCGAGGCGTTGGAAAACGCCATGCCGGCTTTCATGGCGGCGATCGCCATTTTTTCCCGCGCTTCGATGTCTTGACCGTTTTCATACGCCCGGCGCAAATGACCGACGATCGCTTCGATGGCAGAGAGCGCCAGCGCATCGGTCACCGGGTGGGCGCGTCGGGAAATGTACGCCTCGATCGCATGGCAGAGGGCGTCGACGCCCGTGGCCGCGGTGACGGACGGCGGGCACGAAACCGTGAGCAACGGGTCGACGATCGCCACGGCTGGAAGCAACGCCGGTTGAGAAATCATCATTTTGACATCCGTCTTCGTATTGATAATGACCGTTACTTTCGTCACTTCCGAACCCGTTCCGGCCGTCGTCGGAATGGCAATGAGCGGAAGCGGCTTTTTGACAAACCGTTTCTGATTGCCGACATAATCGCCAATCTCCCCTTCATTTGTCATCATGACGGCGACCGCCTTGGCGGCGTCAATGCTGCTGCCGCCGCCGATGGCGATGACGACATCGCACCGCTCGCTCCGGCAGACGTCAAGCGCCTCTTTCACATGCACATCCGTCGGCTCGCTGTCGACTCCTGTATACTTCACAAACGGCAGCCCTGCTTCTTGCAAATATTGCGCGCAGCGGGCAACCACCCCGATGTTTTCCATCACCGGGTCGCTGACGATGAGCGCTTTTGTCCCAAATGCCTTCGCCTGTTGGCCCACCTCCCCCAACGTTCCGCGTCCATACACCACCCGGCTTGGCATGAGCAACTCGTACACCTTTTCTCCCCCTTTTTGGCAGCGGTTTCACGATCATCTATAAGCAAGTTTCGTGCCAACGAAAAAAAGCACAAACAGCAGGAAAAACCGTTGTCTATTCCCGAGCGTTAACAGACACTTTCCCGACATCCACCGCACATTCCAGACATTTCCCAGACACTTTTATCCTCACCCGCCTGGAGCTCCCAACGTGTCGGTGCAATCCAAAAGGTCCGCCGCATTCTCCCGCTCCTTGGCAGCCAACAATGAAAAAAGAACCAACAGCACCACCGCCGTTGGCTACAATCCGTACTTTTTCAGCTTCTCGTATAACGTCGACCGGTGGATGCCGAGCCTTCTCGCTGCTTCTGCCTTATTGCCGCCTGCGGCGACGAGCGCCGCCGCGATGCGCTCCCGCTCCGATTGATAGACCATTTCCTTCCATTGGTCAGCGATGTTCACACCGCCCGGCAAAGAAACAGCCGCTGTCCGAATGGTTGACAGATAAGGCGGCAAGTGGCCGCGTTCCACGTTCTCCCCTTCGACCATGCTGATGAGCCACTCGACCACATTGACGAGCTCACGGATGTTTCCCGGCCACGAATAGCTGACCAGCACCTCCATCGCCTCTTTCGCAAACGACTTCGGCGCGACGCCAAACTGCCGGCACATCCGTTCCATATGGTAAGCCAACAGCGCCGGAATATCCGTTTTCCGCTCGCGCAGCGGTGGGAGATGAATGCGAATGATGTTCAAGCGGTAAAACAAATCTTCCCGGAACGTTCCATTCCGCACCATCTCCTCGAGCGGCTTGTTCGTCGCGGCAATAATGCGCACGTCCACCACGGTTTCGTATAGCCCGCCGACTTTTTCCACCTTTTTCTCTTCCAAGACGCGCAAAATTTTCGCCTGCATGGCAAGCGGCATATCGCCGATTTCATCCAAAAACAGCGTCCCCCGATGGGCGAGTTGAAACTTGCCGGGCTTGCCCCCTTTTTTCGCACCGGTGAACGCCCCGTCCTCATAGCCGAACAGTTCCGCTTCCAACAACGACTCAGGGATGGCGGCGCAATTCACGCTGACAAACGGTCCGTCCGCATGCGGCCCAGCTTCATGGATCGCCCGCGCCACCACCTCTTTCCCCGTTCCGCTTTCACCGGTAATGAGCACCGTCGACGGCACGCGCGCCGCCCGACGAATCATCTGCTTCACGGCTGCGATCGCTGGGTGGCGGCCAATGATGCGCTCGATTCCTTTCAGGGCAGAAGCGGCCGTCTCCTGTGGTTTCGCTTCCGTCCCTTGCTTCTCCTTCCGGCTCGCCTCACGTGACAGCTCCTGCAGGCGGCGGAAAATTTCGTATACTTCCGATACCCCTTGGAAAATAAGCATCCCGATCGCCCCGATCACCTTGCCGTCGCGCCAAATCGGAATGCGGTGCACCACCATCGGCTGGCCGTAAATCTTTTGGATGTATCCGCGTTCAGGAATGCCGGATTGAACGCAAATGTGCAAACGGGTGTTTTCGATCACGTCCGTCACGTGCTTCCCGACCGCTTCTTCGCGGCGGATGCCGAGAAACTGGCAATACGCCCGGTTGATTTCACGAACCACGCCGTCCTCATCGACGACAACCACCCCTTCGTACGCCGCATCCAGCACCGTTTTCATCGTCTCGGCCAGACGGTGCGTTTCCTCCAGTTCATGCCGCAATCGTTCCAACTCGGCAGCCGAGGTGGAGTCGACTTCCATGTTCATTGTCTCTGCGCCGCTGTCTTCGTGTTCTGCTTCTTCCAAAAACGCTGCTAGGACATCCCTAATCAGGGTCGTGCGGTCTATCTCGCGCGCTGCTGCCCATAGCAGCATCCACTGTGTGCACCGCCCGATCGTTCGGCCGTGCTCATCGATGACATCAACAGCGTCCATCGTATGCGCCACGAGCAGCTCCATCGCTTCCCGCAATGTTTGATGGCAGTAAAGTACTATCGTTGTACCTTGACCGACCGTCATCGCCATTCCCCTTCCGCTATTCTCTCTTCACGTACCGTTCGCCGTTTGTCCCCAAAATCCTTCTTTTCTTTTTCTTGAAAATCATGGAGGACAAACGGTCTTATCAAAAATGAGCTGGCCTAAAGGGGAGCTTCTCCAGAATATAGTGATGTTCCCTTGCAGCACAAAATACACAATAATAAGTTCATTCCGAATAAGAAGAAAAGGGTGTCCCGCTGCTTCTGAGACACCCTCCTCTTGTTTCAATTTTTTAAGTGACATCCGCCATCTCTGCGTCTTCTCCGTCCCGCTTCGAACGACCTGTTCAATCGAGGCCGCCGGCGACGCTCAGCTCATAACGCCGGGAAGCAGGCGCTTGCCGCAACAAGACCGTGCAAAGTTCAGCAGTCGCTGTTTTCGGTTTTCGGCTGTTCGGCCGCGGTTCCAACCTCCCTCATTCAGCACGCCCTTGAATCGAAGTACCGGTTTTCAGATCGACTGTCCTAAGGAATGATGTCCTTATACGAATTGCTTTTCTTTCAACTGGACTTTTTCTTTTACACGAGGGTTGACGAAATAGTTCGGATAATGCCCGGACAGTACATCGGCGACGTTTTGGGCGGTTTTCCGTTTCAACTCCCGTTCGGATTCTTCGGAATACCAAGCGACGTGCGGCGTAATCACAACATTCTCCATCCGAAGCAGAGGGTTGTCCGGCTGAATCGGCTCGCATTCGGTCACATCAAGCCCGGCGCCGGCAATTTTTCCGTCTTGCAAAGCCCGAATGAGAGCCGATTCATCGATGACCGGACCGCGGGCCGTATTGACGATGATCAATTCCTTTTTCGCCAGGTTGAACTGTTCGTCGCTGATCATGCCTTTTGTTTCTTTCGTTAACGGCGCATGGACGGAAATATAGTCCGATTGCCGGAACAAGTCGTTTAGCCCTACAAGCTGAACATTCAGCTCGTTTGCCACTTCTGCCGGAACGTACGGGTCATAGGCAATGACATGCAAGCCGAAAGATTGGGCCTTTTTCGCCAACGCTTGCGGAATTCTTCCCAATCCCACAAGACCGAGCGTTCTCCCCCGCAGCCGGTAAATCGGCTTGCCGACATTAAAATTCCATACCCCGTTTTTCACTTCGTGGTTTAACTTTACAATTTTGCGGGCTAACGAAAGCAAGAGCGCCAACGCATGGTCCGACACCTCGTCCACCGAATAATCTGTTACATTGGCTACAATAATCCCTTTTTCGGTGGCGGCATCCACGTCAACGGTATTGACGCCGACCCCATACCGGGAAATGACTTTGCATTTCTCCAGCTGAGCGATCACGTTTGCCGATATTGGCGCATATTGGTTAATGATGGCATCAGCATCCTTGCAGGCGGCAATGACTTCTTCCTCGGTGCGGCACTGGGCGGCGACAAACTCCACGTTAAGAGGAGAAAGCACCTCTTGCTCGGGCGCTAATGTTTGGAATTCATAGTCTGTCACCACAACTTTGAATTTTTTCATATTGTTCCTCCCCCGCTCTTTTAAAAAATGTAAAAGCCATCTGCTTGCCATTGCGCTGTTCCTACCATTCGGCCACCGAACCATCGGCATGACGCCAAATAGGATTTTTCCAGTTGTGTCCTATAGCTGCCATTTCTCTCACATACTCTTCATTAATCTCAATTCCTAGTCCGGGCCCTTGCGGAATTTTGACATACCCGTTTTGATACTCAAATACAGAAGGATCGACTAAATAATCAAGGAGATCGTTCCCTTGATTGTAGTGGATGCCAAGGCTTTGTTCCTGGATAAAAGCGTTATACGACACCGCATCCACTTGCAAAGAGGCGGCCAACGCAATCGGGCCTAACGGGCAATGCGGCGCCAATGCGACATCATACGCCTCAGCCATTGTTGCAATTTTCCTTACTTCTGTAATCCCGCCGGCGTGGGAAAGGTCCGGCTGAATAATATCGACATACCCTTCTGATAAAACGGTTTTGAAATCCCATCGCGAAAACATTCGTTCTCCGGTCGCGATCGGGATATTTGAGTGCCTAGCGATTTCCCTCAATGCTTCATTATGTTCCGGCAGTACCGGTTCTTCGATAAACATCGGGTGGTAGGGTTCAAGCTCTTTGGCCAACATTTTTGCCATCGGCTTGTGAACACGGCCGTGGAAATCGATGCCGATTCCGAACTCCTTGCCCGCCGCTTGGCGCACGGCAGCCACCCGTTCGACTGCTTCCTCAATCTTTTTGTACGAATCGATATATTGCAGCTCCTCTGTAGCATTCATTTTTACTGCTGTAAACCCCGCTTCTTTTGCTTTTTTAGCCGCTTCGGCAACGTCGCTTGGTCGGTCGCCGCCGATCCAACTGTAAACCCGAATACGATCGCGAACCGGACCGCCAAGCAGTTGATGAACGGGGACATTGAAGTATTTTCCTTTAATATCCCAAAGCGCCTGATCAATTCCGGAAATGGCGCTCATCAAAATAGGCCCCCCGCGGTAAAACCCTCCCCGATAAAGAACGGTCCAATGCTCCTCAATCGCCAGCGGATCCTTTCCAATTAAATAGTCGCTCAGCTCTTCCACCGCCGCGCGCACAGTGTTCGCCCTTCCCTCGACAATCGGTTCACCCCATCCGGCAATTCCTTCATCTGTACTGATTTTTAAAAACAGCCAGCGCGGCGGGACAAGAAACGTCTCGAATTTCGTAATCTTCATTCCCTTATTTCTCCTCTCTTTCCGCTGCGTTTCTCACCGTCTCTACAAATTTCTTTGCTGTTTCCCTGAGAAGATCAAACCGCCCCTCCTCAATAACCTGTTTATTTAATAGAGCACTGCCGACCCCTACAGCCGTGGCACCGTTTCGGATAAACGCCCCCGCATTTTCCAACGTAACGCCGCCGGTTGGCATGAGCGGAATATGACCTAACGGCCCGCTCAGCTCTTTAAAGTATTGAGGTCCTAAGGAGCCAGCCGGAAATACTTTTAACAAATCAGCCCCCATTTGATAAGCCTTGACGATTTCCGTCGGCGTCATCACGCCTGGGATGGAAATTTTCCCGTACCGGTTTGTCACCGAGATCGTCTCCTCATCAAAAATAGGGGAAAAAATAAAGTCCGCACCAGCCTCAATCGCCCGCTTAGCCGTTTCGGCATCCAATACAGTCCCGGCTCCGACAATCGCTTTTGCGCCGAACGTCTCCTTCAGTTCGGCAATCATTTCGAAACCGCCGGGAGTGTCGACCGTCACCTCGAGCACCTCAACCCCCCCGGCGACAAGCGCCTCGGCGATTTGAAAAATTTGCGACCTTTTCGGCTTTCGAATCACCGCCACTAATTTTGAATTTTTCAACCGGCTAAGATGATCAATCTTATCCATCTCTTTCCCCCCTACCGCCTTACATCCGCATGACGAACACCTTGCAAAAATTCTTCCAACTCTTCCTTGTTCGGCAGCCCTTCCACATCCCCGTTCGTTCCAACGACAATGGCTCCGACGGCATTCCCGCGCCTCACCGCCTCGGGAATCGGCTCATTCCGCAACAGTCCGCTGATCACTCCGGCCGCGAACCCGTCGCCCGCCCCGACCGGATCCACAACCTGCGGCACGGCAAAACCTTTGACATATCCGTGTTCGTTTCCGAACCGATAATACGCCCCTTGCTCCCCTAGCTTGATAATGACGAGCTTTTCATTTCCGAAGAAGCTGGCGATTTCTTCAGGCGTGTTCCGTCCCGACAGCCATTTTCCTTCGTCAAGCCCCGGCAAAATGACATCCGCCTCAACGGCCATCTGAAGCAGCACAGGCCTTGCCTCCTCCACCGTCCAAAGTTTCAGCCGGATGTTCGGGTCAAAAACGATTTTCACCTTATGCCGTTTGGCGATATCGATCGCCTTAAAAACCGCTTCCCGGCATGACGGACTCAGAGCTGGGGTAATCCCTGTCACATGAAGGAATTTGGCACGAGCGATATACTCCTCATCAAGATCGCCTGGGGACAGTAAACTCGCCGCCGAGTGTTGGCGGTAATAGTAGACTTTTATATTGGTTGGCGAGCGGTTTTCCTTAAAGAAAATCCCGGTCGGAGCTTCATCCGTATAAATGCATCGGGACGTGTCGACCCCTTCGCCCCTGATCAATTTGTGGATGTATCTTCCAAACGGGTCATTCCCAAGTTTGCTGAACCACCCGACAGAATGGCCGAGCCTTTGCAATCCGATGGCAACATTCGATTCTGCTCCCCCAATTTGCTTCGAAAAATTGTTGCTATACTCAATTGGGGTCATGGCTTCAGATGTAAATAAAACCATCGTTTCTCCAAACGTGACGACATCAAGCGTCTTCATGATGAGTCCCTCCACATATTCACTTTCATCACAACAGTCCGGAACATAGGTTAAAAGGTCGGCCCAATTCTCCAAATGCCGAAATCATGCTGTTTTAAGATTTCGGATTTAGTCAGCTTCCCTGAGGCCGTCAGAAGCAATTCGTCGAAAATTCTCTGCCCCACCGATTCGAGCGATTCTTTCCCCTCAATGATCGTACCGGCGTTGACATCCATATTTTCTCTCATTCGCTCAAACATCGGGGTGTTCGTCGCGATTTTGATCACCGGCGCAATCGGCGATCCGGTTGGCGTGCCGCGCCCACTCGTAAACAATACGATCTGCGCCCCGCCAGCAACCATTCCTGTCAGCTGCTCAATATCATGCCCCGGAGTGTCCATCCAAACGAGCCCTTTTTTTGTCGGACGCTCAGCATAATTGATCAGCTCTTGCAAAGGTCTCGTTCCAGCTTTGGCTGCTGCTCCAAGCGATTTTTCTTCGAGAGTGGTGAGTCCCCCCTTTCGGTTTCCAGGGCTTGGATTCCCAGTGCGGATGTCCACTCCCATCATAATGGCCCGTTTCTCCATGGCCTCAATTACCTCGTATACTCTTTTCGCCACCCGGTCATCGACCGCCCGGTTGGCCAAAAGATGTTCTGCCCCGATCAGCTCGGTCGTTTCTGCCAGGATGACGGTCCCTCCTCGGTCAACAACCATATCGCTGACATACCCAACGGCCGGATTAGCTGAAAGCCCGGAACACGCATCCGACCCTCCGCACTCTGTTCCGACGATCAGCTCGCTGATATCAAACGGCTCACGCACTAAAGCCGAAGCATCTTGCACCATTTTGGCAGCGATTCTCGCCGCCTCGGCGATGGCGCCCAATGTTCCGCCATGGTCTTGAATGGATACAAGCTCAACCGGTTTGCCGCTTTTCGCAATTTCTTGGGCCACGCTTCTCCCTTGATGGGTTTCACAGCCAAGCCCCATCACCACGACGCCGTATACATTTGGGTTCGCTCCCATGCCGACATACGTGCGAAACGTCTGTTCATAATCCACGCCGACTTGGGCGCATCCGTGCTGATGGATGAAAGACACCGTGCCGTGGATCAGCTCCGTCACTTGTCTTGCCGCCTGAGTAGCACACACAATGGTCGGTAAAATGAGCACATGGTTTCGAACTCCCACCCGTCCATCAGGACGTCTATACCCCCAAAATTGAGCGTTTTCCATGCTTTCGATCTCCCCTTCCCCTTTTTCCTTCCACGTTATGGACGTGAACGTGCTCTCCTTCGGCAATATCATTCGAAGCAACCCCGATTACTTCCCCATACTTTAAAACATCTTCTCCTTGTTTGATTGGCACAATGGCAAACTTGTGTCCAAACTCAATAGGTTGCTTTATGGTGATGTCCTGTTCCCGGTTTTGATAGGTAATTTTTACGACGCTTCCAGCTGGAATAAAATCCAAGGCAGTGGCGACGTTGTCTTTTGGGTTTAAGATTACGAAACGATAGGGCGACATTGTATCCCTCCCTCTAGAAATGTTGATCTATCAAGGCTCCTTTCCTACTTAGACCTTGGCATTTTGCACGCCTGTCACTGGAACGCCTAACCCTTCAGCGCCTAATTTTGACGTAACCGCTTCCGGATAATATTGTTCAACGATCCGCATTCCTAGCGCCGCCCGACGCACTCGTTCCCGACATAATTCAATGTTCACCGATTCCAAGTGTTTCCCGGATGGATAGACGTCTGGATGGTTGCGCAAACCGAACTTAATATAAACAGGCGCCAAAATACGGATGATCTCAGGGATCTCATAATGTCTAATGAATCCACCGAATCCGTCGGGTACTTCTACGTACACATCAAGAGGAAGGTTAACCGTCTGGCGGATCGCTGCCAGCTTCGGCAAAGTTAAGGCAGTCGGAACGTTATATGTGTCAGCCCCCAACTGCTCCATCAGCTTAATTGATACCGGATTTGAGGCCATCATTTGTACCGACACCTTGATGACAAAGTTTTGCGGCAATATCCCTCGATGTTTCATTTCTTTTGTTAAAAGCAACAACCCTTCATCTGCCACTAAAGCCCCTCTTACTCCTAACTGGGCTGCTCGTTTCAGGTCCTCAATAGCATAAACTAGCTGATCCATTCCTTCATGGCGAAGCCCAGCCGCTTTTCCAGAGGAAGTGAACGGCAACGCACTGATGTCCCAAGTGCCCCTCGGGCCGACGAACAGGCTGAGTTCAATCCCCCGGCTCGCGCACATTTGACACATATCGCTGATCTCCTCATCTGTCAAGAGCATGATTCCACTTCCCTGCGATACTCGGTGAATCGTGACCCCTAGACGATCCGCTTCCTCAAGCACCGCCTCAAGCGCCCGCGGCCCTTCAACGCTCGGAATCTCCACGCGATATTGTGCCCCATCGGGGAAGCGTTTGGCGGAAGTAGGAAGATCGTAACAGTCACCACCTGGATAACCTAGCGATTCAAGAAACTCTCGTGTTTCCTTCATAAACATGTTGACCACCCCTTCATTTTCTATGTAGCCATTCTGAAAACGCTCTTTTCTATTTTCTTACTTTGTTTATATGAAGATTATGTTTATTCAGAAACATATGGACACGTTCTTTCAAATCCGCGCACTCTTTTAAAGGCAGCCTCAGTGCTGTCTGCCGACCTAAAATCAACTGATGAACGGCCTCTTTAATCGCAAGAAACAGCGGTTGAGAAAGCTCGTAAATCTCCATAAGCTGCAAAATCGATGCGTTTACCCTGAACGTCTCTTCATATTGTTGGGCTTGAAAGCTCTCAAACAGCCTGACGGACAGCTCGGGACAAAACACAGCCGTACCGTTGATAGCGCCGGCAGCCCCCATTTGCAAGGATGGAAAAAGAAGATCGTCAAAAGCGGCAAACACGACGAAATCCTTTCTCTGTTCCTTAATGCGGATCAACTGGCGAATATGTCCTAGTTTCTCTGTCGTGTCTTTAATTCCAGCAATATTTTCCTGATCCAATGCGAGCCTCAACACAAGATCCGAAGACAAATCCTGCCCAGTCAGCAATGGGATATTGTAAATCAACAAAGGGATACGAATGCTTTGAGCCACGCTTATATAGTAGTCATATAGCTGGCGCTCCGTATATTTCCAATAAAACGGGTTAACAACGAGTACACCGCTCGCTCCGATCGATTCAGCATGTTGTGATAAAGAAATTGTCTCCTTTAGCGATGTCGACCCTGTGCCAATGAGAACTGGAACACGTCCATCTATGTATCGTATCATCCGCTCCGCAAAATTTTTCCTCTCTTCGGTCATCAAAGTGGAAAACTCCCCTGTGCTTCCCATATAGAGCAATCCGTGAACGCCTCGCTCAATCAAGTAGTCGGCGAGAAGATAATTTGCTTCCCAATCAAACTCGCCTTTCTCATTGAATAAGGTGACAACTGGAGGAATAATACCTTTCAAGTCATAAGACATTTTTGTTTCCCCTTTCATATATGGCAGTATAAATAATATCCTCCAAAACAAAGGCTGGCCAATGCTGTTGTAAACTCCAGCGCTTTCCCTATATTGAGACGCGCCCTGCCCAGCACAATAGGAAGCGCTAAAGCAGTAGTAAAACAAGCCATTCCAATAATGGTTCCTGCACCAAAAACCAAAATGTATAAAGCCGCGACAGCAACATTATCTACTGTTGACAAAACGAAAATGGTTAAAGCTACACTTCCTGCTAGGCCATGTATTCCGCCAATCGCGATCGATTTAGCGTAGATCATGTTATTTACTTTATCCAAAGAAAGATAACCACTTCGTCTATTCATGGCAAACAACGAGCTTCCCCCTAAATAAACAAGCATCATCCCAACCGCGATTTCAAAACCTGATTCAATTTTCGGAGGAATTTGAAATTTGAGCACAATAACCAACAAACCAACCATAATCAAAACGAAACTATGACCTAATCCCCAACATACACCCGCTAATAAAGAACGAAACAAACTTTTGCTTTTGCTTGCAATAGTTGAAACGGCTATCACGTGATCCGGCTCGAAAGAATGCTTTATCCCCAACAACAGACCAGCTATTAACGTTGAAACGACCCCTGCCTCCATTCGTCATTCCCCTTTTATCCTTCTTCTAGCCTGTTCCGCAGCTTCTGCATAAACGTCTAAAAATGCTACCTGATGAGTGAGGGCTGCTTCCTTCACATCCTCATACTCCGGCATCTGCCTGATCACCTTTCCCTTGTGTATAGCCTGTTTAACGCGAATATTTCCGTACAATGTAGCAACGGTCACAACGTCTCTTTCTAAAACCTCTCGCACCCAGATATCTTTTCGAATGCCAAGAGTCGTTGTCTCTTTCAGCATAAATTGCTCGCACTGCTCTACATGAGTTGCTGAAGTCAAAACCGTCAAAAGAACACCGGGACGGTTTTTCTTCATAAAAACAGGAGTATAAAATACATCAAGCGCTCCTTTTTGAAAGAGCCCATCCATCACATATCCAAGCACTTCTCCTGGCATATCGTCCAGCTGACACTCAAGAATATAAACCGTCTCTTCTTTCGAATGGGATAACGGCAGACTATCCAATCTTGTATGAATCCTCTCCCCGATTACTACCCGCAACACGTTTGGTTGATCGGGCAAGTCACGTGTTCCAGCACCGTATCCAACTGCTGATATTTTCATTGATGGAATTGGTCCGTATGAATTCACTTGACTTTTGATAATCCCAGCCCCAGTCGGAGTCGTCAATTCAAACGGCAAATGGTTAGAAATGACTGGCACGCCCTGAAGAATTTCTAACGTTGCCGGGGCTGGAATGGGATATATGCCATGTGCACAACGAATGGATCCGTATCCTAACGGGACAGGTGCAGAAACAATATAGTCGACATGAAGTTCCGTGAGTGCAATCGCTGTAGCGACAATGTCAACAATAGAGTCAACAGCTCCAACCTCGTGAAAATGAACTTTTTCAATGGGAATGCCATGGATTTTTGCCTCTGCAACAGCAATACAATGAAAAATTTGTTCGCTTCGTTTTTTGACTTCCACGTTTAATTCCGAACGCTCAATCATATCGACAATATCTGAATAATGCCTATGAGCATGATGTCTTTCATGATCATGACTATCCTCGATGTTCTCTAGCATAATGACATCGAATTTCGTAGCAGAAATCCCTTTTTTCATCACCTTGCCCCATTGCAATTGATAACCTGACAGAGGTAATTTTTTCAGTTCCACCTCAATTTTCTCCGGTGGCACGCCCGCATCCACGAGAGCGCCCACCATCATATCGCCGCTGATTCCGGAAAAACAGTCCAAGTACAAAATCTTCATTTTTCTTCTCTCCCTAACGTTTTGGCCTCAGCAACAGCCTGCTCAATAACGGCCATGACTGTAGCAGCATAATACCCCGCACCAAACCCGTTATCAATATTCACGACGGAAACACCGCTTGCACATGAATTCAACATAGTAAGCAAAGCTGAGAGCCCTCGAAAGTTTGCACCATATCCAACACTTGTAGGAACAGCGATAACCGGTTTGGAAACAAGTCCACCGACCACACTCGCGAGTGCTCCTTCCATCCCAGCAACTACAATGACGACACGGGAACGTTCAATCATCTCGATTTTGTCGAGTAATCGGTGAATACCCGCAACGCCTACATCATATATTCGCTTTACTTCGCACCCTAATAACTCAGCCGTTACCGCCGCCTCTTCAGCAACAGAAAAATCTGATGTCCCCGCGCTAACAACCGCTATATAACCTGGTTTTTTTATTTCGACATAATCATGAGAAATCCAATAAAAAATATTGCAATCATTCCGATACTCAAAATGTTCCGTTGGATAACGTTCCTTGAGGTTGGCCGTCAGGTAAGAAGCTTTCTCTTGATCAACGCGTGTAGCAACCACCTTTTTATGAAATCTCATTAATCGTTCAAAAATACCAAGTAAATGCTCCCTTGATTTCCCTTCTCCAAAAATGATCTCCGGAAATCCTTTTCTTCGCTCCCGCTGAATATCTAATGTGGCATATCCGAGATGATCATAGGAGGCTAGGGTTCGATATGCTTCCTCTACCGAAATGCTCCCTTCTTTTAACCTGTTCAGCGTTTCTTTTATAACCTCGCTCATTTCACCATTCCCTTTTCTAACATCTCATTCATACTTCCAGATTTATATCCTCTAAGATCAAGGGTCACATATAAAAAACCTAACTCTTTCAACTTGTTATAAATCGTTTGACGATGCCTGATCACCATTTCCATCTCTTCAGGCAACACTTCGATTCTCGCTATTTCTCCATGGTGACGAACACGAATCTGACGGAAGCCGAGATTGAAAAGGAATTCTTCAGACTGGTCCAGTTGCTCGATTTTCTCTTTTGTAATTTTTTGTCCATAAGGAATACGAGAAGATAAACAAGCGAACGACGGTTTATCCCATGTTTCCAGGCCCATTTCTTTCGATAAAATTCGAATCTCTTTCTTGTATAGCTCCGCTTCTTGAAGAGGACTCCGAACCCCGAGCTGCCTAGCTGCCTGAAGCCCTGGACGATATTCCCCTAGATCATCCATGTTGGAGCCATCAACAACAGTGTAAGTCTCACTATATTTTCTAGCTAATTCTCCTAAATGGGTGTATAAATTGTTTTTGCAGTGGAAACAGCGATAAAGATCATTTTTGACAAAGTCCTCATTCTTGAGTTCATTAATTTGAATTTTTATATGTTTAACCCCTATTTGCTCCGCCAGTTTAGTTGCATGTTGCACTTCACGAGTTGGAAATGTTTCCGAAACAGCAGTCACGGCAAGCACCTGATCGCCCAGTACCTCTTTTGCCATTGCCAATAAAAACGTGCTATCTACCCCGCCGGAAAAAGCAACTAATACATTTCCCATTCCCTTAAGAATATGGATGAGCTGCTCTCTCTTCTGCAATAAATGTTTCTCCAACCCACTCTCCCCCTTTCCGTTGTCATTGTCCATAAAACTATTCGGTGAGAAGGTGTCCCCTAGTAATGGGACACCTATGTGCTATTCTGTAAAACCTATTGCTTAATTAGGCTTTCACAAATACAGTTTTGATTGTTGTGAAAAACTCAATGGCCGCCTGTCCTTGTTCCCGAGAATGTGAGCTTGATTGCTTCATTCCGCCAAACGGTGCTTGGTACTCAACCCCCGCTGTTTCTGCGTTGACTTTGACCATTCCCGCCTCAATATCCTTAATGAAGTCAAGAATATTCCCAATGTTTTTCGTATAGATCGAGGCGCTCAGCCCATATTCTGTATCGTTGGCCAATTCAATCGCCTCCTCAATGCTGTCGACTGGAATCAACACCAATACTGGGCCAAAGATTTCTTCGCGGGCAATCGTCATTTGAAGGTCGACCTCTTCAAAAATCGTCGGCTCGACGTAAAAACCATTGGCCAGTTCGCCTTCTGTACATCTATTGCCTCCATAAATCAATTTGGCGCCTTCAGCTTTTCCCTTTTCAATATAGGATAAAACCGTATTAAGCTGCGATTCACTGGCGCATGGCCCCATCCACGTTTCAGCATCCATGCCATTCCCGATTTTCAGCTGTTTCACCCGTTCAAGAAGTTTTTCTTTAAACGGTTCGTACACTTCCCGCTCAATAAAAACGCGGCTTGTGGCTGTACATTTTTGCCCCGTTGAGCGCAAACCACCGCTGATCGTCCCCTCAACAGCGAGATCCAAATCGGCGTCTTTGGCCACAATAACCGGGTTTTTCCCCCCCATCTCGAGCTGGTATTTGGCCCCGCGCTCAAATGCCGCTCTTCCGACTTGTTTTCCAACCGTGTTGGAGCCGGTAAAGGTGACGCCATCAACATCTGGATGGTTCGCGATCCCTTGACCAATGACGGATCCAGAACCGCACACCATATTGACGACCCCTTTCGGGAAGCCCGCTTCATGGAAGCATTCAATCACTTTCGCCGCTGTCACAGCTGTTTCGCTTGCCGGTTTGAGCACGACCGTATTTCCGTACACAAGCGCCGGCGCCATTTTCCAGATGGGAATGGCGACAGGGAAATTCCATGGCGAAATGACCCCGACAACCCCAAGCGGAACACGGGTCGTAAACATCAACCCCTCACTGTCGCTCGATGGGATCACATCGCCCACTTTCCGCGCTCCTTCACCCGCATAGTAACGCAATATATGAACGCCCCTCATCGTCTCCGCTTTTGCCTCGGCCAAAGTTTTTCCCATTTCTCTTGTCATCGTTTCGGCAATGTCCTCAAGGCGCTGCTCTAAAAGAAGCGCCGCTTTATACAAGTACTCTCCTCTCTCGATCCCAGATCGCTTCCACCACGATTTCTGCGCCTGTTTGGCCGCAGCTACAGCCGCGTTTAAATCTTCCAGTGTCGAACGCGGAACATACCCGACAATGTCATTTCGATTTGCTGGATTGATGCTCGGTTCGACGTTCTTGCTCACCGAACCGACCCAACTACCATCAATGTAGTTTAAATACGTTTTGATTTCTGTTTGCACAGCCATCTTTTCTCCCACTCCCTCTTTTATTTATTAGCAATAGTTTGTTTTACCGGCGATTTTACTGGATTAGATAACACCCCGATCCCGGGAACCTCAATTTCAATTCGATCCCCATCTTCAAGGGTAAACTGATTCGGCGGAACAATACTTGTTCCCGTCAATAATACCGTACCATCAAACACCTCATTGTCGCGAAGCAAAAAAGATACTAGCTCATCGTATCTTCTTCTCAACTGTCTTGTATTGGCGCTTTCCTCAACAACAAGTTGGTCGTTGCGGTAAATGCGACAAATAATTTGCAAGTTATATGGGTCTTCCACTGTCTCCGCTAATCGGATCGCCGGCCCAATGGCGCACGAATGTTTCCATATTTTTGCCTGCGGCAAGTACAATGGATTTTCCCCCTCGATATCCCGGCAGCTCATGTCGTTTCCAATCGTATACCCAACGATTTCCCCTTCTCGGGTGATCACCAGTCCAAGTTCCGGCTCAGGAATTTGCCAGTTGGAATCACTGCGCAAATACACGGGGGCATTCGGGCCAATCGTACGCGCCGCAGTTGATTTCAAAAAGAGTTCCGGCCTTTCCGCGTTGTATACCCGGTCATAGCACGTTTCCTGGCCCGCTGCCTTCTCGACCGTTTCATAGTTTCTCGCCTCACGGCTTTTCTCGTAGGTGACGCCCGACGCCCATACCTCAGGGGCGACAATCGGCGCAAGCAAATTCAATTCCCCTATCTCTTTGTGGATCCCTTGTTTTCCGCTAATCAGCGTTTGAATATAGCTGACAGTCGATATTTGGCGGTGTTTTGCTTCGCGAACCACCTCCATCAAATCGCGGAACGGGAGCGGATACACGATATGATCATCGGTAACCGCGGCGACTATCTCCTGTGAATCTTCTAAGTAGCGAATAATTCTCATAACCCTCTCCCCTTACTGTTTTATATTAAAAAACTCTGTTTTATCATCTTGTCAGAAAGAAGCCGCTTCATTACACAGATAAACGGCTAGGGCTCATATACCCCATTTCTTTTGAGATCTGTTCAGCCGCATTTTGCAGCAGCTGGATTTCTTCCTCGAGCACGGTGTCCGTTATTTTCGCCGAAGGCTGAGAGATGCTGATCGCCGCAATCACATTCCCAGAATGGTCGCGAATCGGAACAGCCACACAAGTGATCCCTGGTTCGTTTTCTTCTTTGTCGAGCGCATAGCCGTTATTCCTTACGTTCTCGAGCTCTTTCAAAAACTCCTCTTCGTTCGTGATCGTGTTTTCTGTGTGGCGCTTATAAACGTAGCCGCGCAGTAGTTCTTTCAGTTCCTGATTGCTTTTGAAGGCGACAAGCACCTTCCCTACTGCGCTGCTGTGAATCGGAACTCTTCTCCCGATTCTGGAGTACAGCACCGTCCCAGATGTTCCTTCGACTTTGTCGATATAAATGCCTTCTTTTCCATCCAAAATCACCAAATGAACCGTGCTCCCCGTTTTAATGGAAAGATCAATTAAATGCTTTTTGGAAATAGAGCGGATGTCAAGATGACGAATGACGAGGTTTCCCCGCTCAAACAGCTTCATTCCTAATCGATATTTCCCATTCTCTGGGTTCTGCTCAATATAATGATGGTGCTGCAGCGTTTTCAACAGTGAATGCACCGTGCTTTTGTGAAGCTGCATCCGCTCGCTGATATCAGTGATTTTTAACTCTGTTTCGTATTCATCAAATAAGTCTAGAATACGGAGAGCACGATCAACTGCCTGAATTAATGGCAATGCTTTCACCCTCTTTGCTAGAATTCTTATGACCTGGGCAACTGAGAAATTCGTCTTAACTTTATTATAATACAGGAGGGTGAAAGG
This sequence comes from Geobacillus sp. WSUCF-018B, assembly GCF_002809985.1. Lineage (NCBI taxonomy): Bacteria > Bacillati > Bacillota > Bacilli > Caryophanales > Anoxybacillaceae > Geobacillus > Geobacillus sp. WSUCF-018B. Next base: position 18,349 of record NZ_PIJF01000029.1, on the reverse strand, counting down.
CATAAATCACTTCAATCCTCCCGTTATGATCGTTTGACTGTAGGAAGGACCACATCCTTTTTGTAGTCATACACGGCCTCTTCGGCAATCGGCAGCGGAACAACTCCATGGGCGGCATCGGTATGCCCAATCAATCGGTTGCTCGCCGCAATCCGCCGTTGGCGCTTGCGCATCGCCGCCACGCGTTGGTTGGCGATTTCCGTTCTTTCCTGCTTGATCGATTCAAACTCGAACCGTAGAGTTCCATTTCGGAACGCCAATTCATTGATAAATTCGATTCTCCGCTCACGAAGGCCAATGTAGAGAAGATCCCCCGTTTTTAAATACAAAATGCCTCCGCCGCGAATGGCTTCCGGCGTCATATGTCCGATGGCCGCTCCATACGTGACGCCTGAATAGCGCCCATCGCTGATCAGCGTCGCGATCCGTTTTAGCTGTCTGTTCGCGTTAATATGCTGCATCGGGGTGAACATTTCCGGCATGCCAAATGCCTCTGGCCCCTGGCCGGCAATCACAACCGCGATTTTCAGCGCCCCTTCCCTTGCCATCGCATCAAACAGGTCGTCATATTCATGATCTTTCAATGGCTCAAACAAATGCGGCGCGTTATGTTTCAAGACAGCGAGCAAGCTTTGATGGTGAAAACAACGGTTTTGTTTGATTTTTTCCAATAAATGAACATCAAGCAGCCCCTCGTTGGCATCGTCTTCGTTCTCGTAATACAGGACAAAGGCGACTTTCTTGTCAAACTCGTCAATTTGCCTTGTCGCCATGCCGCTGATTTTCACCACCGCACTTTCAAAGAAGTTGCCTGACAACACGTCGACTCCGCTAAACGGCCGTCTCGGTTTGGATAAGATGACCGGATTGTGCTCGACGTTTTGCGCCGACAGCTGCGCTTGGTTGACAGACAGTCTTTCCCGCCATGTCGTTCCGGTTACCGTCGGAGCATCCACATCCATCGGCACCCCATTGTTCATCAGTTCATGGAATACTGTTTCCATTCCCCGGATCTTCCCGCTGCAGCACTGAACAGCCAGTGCGAAAATGTCTCTTCCTTCCGTTAAACTATAGTCAAATAAATCCGGCACTGGCACTTCATGATGGATGCGATCATACTCCCACAGGTCGAACTGATAGCCCCCATAAAGCATAGCCGCCACAATATGCATCATAATGTTCGTCGATCCGCCGGTGGCGCTGTGGATGCGAATCGCGTTTTTGATGTTGGCCGCCATAATATTGGCCACTCCATACACCGGATCATTCATTAAATGGGCGAGGCTGTCCAACGCCATATTGATTTGTTCCTGCGTCGGCGGGGCGGCGAGCAATTCCAAGGCGGGATGAATCAATCCCAATCCGGCGATCAAATGCCGGGAGCTGTTGCCGGTTCCGTTAAAGGCGCACACTCCGCCTTGGCTGTCACAGGTCGCTACCGCCAACCGTTTTTCATAGTCTTCGTGCTGCTCTTTCGTGATGAGCCCTTTTCCTCTCGCTCGTTCGAGCACCCCTTGAAACGCCGTGTTGGAAGAGCACTGCAAAATATACGCAAGCGCATCCCGCAAGTCATAGGCAATGTCTTCTTCCCCGGCAAGTTCCGCCCGTCGGGCGACTTCTTCCAGCTCGGCATACAACTTAGGCGGAATCGTCCCGCCTTTTAATACATGGGCTGGCGCAAATGTCGCGAAGAAAGGCGGCTCCCCCCGCTCGCGGCGGACGCGGTCAAGATGGGCCAACGCGCTGACTACGCCAAGCGGCTGCTTGTCACACCCTTGAATGACAAACGCCCCGTGGTAGCTGTGCGCTTCCAGTTGGTTTACAATCATTTGCGCCACGGCGTTGCGGCTTTGCAGCGAATAGCTCATGCCTTGATTGCTTTGCGCCGTCCCGTCGCACATCACCGGTGTCGAAAATTGAAACGGCACACCGCCATTTTGCCAAATGCGAATCGCCGCCCGGGCGATCGTTTGAAAATCCATAATGTGGGCCGGATGGTCAGGCGACCCGCCAATAATCGCAATTCTCGGAGCATTATGATGCAGCCGGTCATAAATTTCCTCCAGCGTCCAGTCTGGTTGCACTCCTTTTAGTTCAGGGCCTAAAATTTGTTTCGCCCGGTCGAGCAGCCCGGCGACGCATATCGGCTCGTTGGCCTTTCCTTGGACGTTGTCACGGTATGGATTGACTCGGCTCTCAATGCGCGGGTAAGTAACCGCTGGCATTACACATCCCCCTTAATGTTCTATTGTTATGGAAAAGTCCATTTCCATCGGCGTTGACAAAATTTCAATTTCTTCCATTTGACGCGCCTCATCCAAAAGGCTTTCAGAAACCCAAATCTCCCGAAGCGCCAGCGTGTTTTTGATCCTCACCATTCTCACCTTGCTTAGATCAAAGGCGTTGCATGTTTTAATCGCTGCTTTTACCGCCAACTCTTCCGTTTCGAAAAACATCGGCAGTTTAACTACTGAAACGACCGTGCTCGTCAAAGCATTTGCAAATCCTTTTTCCCAAATGATCTGGTCTTTCACTTTTTTAGTTGTGATATCGGCTAATCCAATGCCATTGGCGTTGCCGTCGGTCTTTTCCGACAAACCTAGGACGACGATTCGCGCAATGTCTGGACCACCGCTTGCATAAGGAGTCGCATACCTGCCGGTAATGTTCGGATCCATGCCGTCGCCGGAAATATCCTTCCCGATTTCATCAACAACAAGCACATCGAGCGGAGTGAACATAATCTTCGGCATAAGCGACTTCGCCTCAATCAACAACTCAGGCTCCACCGTTTCAAACTGCTCGGCCGGAATCGCCACGATTTTGGCTGGGCGATCATACGCATTCTCCAGCACAGCCACGCCAAACACAATGGGTGCCCGTTGAATGGCGATTTTTGCCATCTCAACTACATGCCGCGCCATATACTTAAAGCTATATTGGTGGGCAGCTTCCGCCCCCTTTTGCTTGCCGAGGCCGATCGTAATCATTTTCATTAATCCGCTCTCCACCGGTCCACGAAAAGCCGTATGGGGCTTTACTCGGTTAACGACAACGATTTTATCCGCCTCGTAGGCCAGTTTGTCTATATAAACAGGCAGCCCATTGTCCAACTTCCCGATTTCCACAACATCCATGTTTGAGCGGATCGGAACCCCGACAAATTCCTCTGTCACCCCTAAATGGGCAAGCACTTCTTTCTGTCCTTCCGCCGTCGCCCCTCCATGGCTTCCCATTGCCGGTACGATAAACGGGACGCCGCCTGCTTGCTTTACCGCGTTTGCCACTTCCCGGACAATGATCGGGATATCGGCAATGCCGCGGCTTCCAACAGCGATTGCCACTTGGTCGCCAGGGGAAATGCGTTGGAGAACGTTCGCTTGGCGAATGCTTTGATGCACCGCCTTGGGAACATCCCGAATTTCCGGGGCATAAAAGTTTTGACGAACTTTTGCCATTTTAGGAATGGGCACATCTTTAAGCATTTGCTCAAGAATCTTCATTTTTTCTTCCCTCATTTTCTAACATGGCATTGTTCGCTCTTCTTGCCACCGTGCCAGCTTGTTAGGTGATAAAGTAAAGACGGACATGGAGGTCGGAATTTCTTTATTACAACCTATATAGTTTGGCAAGCCGATCATCACAACAAGCCAGTCTTCTTTCTCCCTCGCTTTACAACAAGAGGCAAGGAAAGAGAGCAACCAGCCATTGCCCTCTTCCAACAACATCATTTTTGATTGCGGATCTTGTCCAGCTCGCCATACATTTCGTTCACTAAATCTTCGCCGAACTCTTTCGCGTATTTCTCAACAACTGGCTTAATGATTTCAGCCATTTTTTCACGTTCTTGATCGCTGACTTCGTTGATGTTTATCCCTGTCTTTTTCAACTCTTCCAATGCTTTTTGATCCTCTTCGCGGCTCAGTTGCCGTTGATATTTTCCAGCTTCAATTGCAGCCTCTTGTAAAATCTTTTGTTCCTCAGGCGATAACTGATCCCAAAACTTCTTGCTGACGAGGAATACAAATGGAGTGTAAACGTGCTTGGTTAAGCTCAAATATTTTTGCACTTCGTAAAATTTATTTGACTTAATCGTTGCCAATGGATTTTCTTGACCATCAATAGTGTTGCTTTCCAGTGCTGTGAACACTTCTGAAAAAGGCATCGGTGTCGGATTGGCGCCAAGCGCTTTAAACGCATCAATATGCACTTCGTTTTGCATCGTCCGCAACTTCAATCCTTTAAAATCGCCGGCTGTCTTGATGGCGTGTTTGCTGTTTGTTACGTTCCGAAATCCATTTTCCCAGTAACCAAGCCCAATCAACCCGTGCTCCGGCAGTTTCTCCAACAATTTTTGGCCTATCGGCCCGTCCAAAATAGCGTCAGCCTCTTCAGGTGTGTTAAAGAGGAACGGAAAATCGAAAATGCCGAACTCTTTGATCATCCCAACAAGCGGTGAAGTCGATGGGATTGTAACTTCTTGTGTTCCAGCCTGAAGTGCTTCTGTCATTTTTAAGTCATCGCCTAAAGTAGCACTGAAGTATGTTTGAACTTTCATTTTGCCGCTGCTTTTTTCCTCAACAATCTCTTTGAACTTGAGCAATCCTTGGCCTTGTGGATGGTCTTCGTTCAAGCCAATTCCCGCTTTAATCACTCGCGGTTGAATTCCTTCCGATTCGGTCTTGGCGGTATTCCCCCCTTGAGTCGTTCCTGAACTGCACGCGGTCAGGAAAAGCAAGCCCATAGCTATGCAGCCGGTCATTATCTTTCGGATCACATTTCTTTTTTTCATAGTCCTCGCAACCCCCTTACTATTTAATAGGAATATTCATCAACTGCCCGTAAACCACCCAAGCGGCACCGTGACGAGAGACGGGAAGAAAATCAACAGAAGCAACAGAAGCGTCTCCACCAGCAAAAACGGCCAAACTCCTTTCATGATGTCCTCCATGTTGATTTTCGCCACCCCGCAGGCAACGTTCAGCACCGTGCCAACCGGCGGCGTGAGCAGCCCAATGCAGTTGTTTAAAATAAACAATACCCCGAAGTACACCGGATCGATTCCCGCTTTTTCAATAATCGGCATCAGCACCGGCGTCAAAATGAGCACTGTCGGCGTCAAGTCCATCGCCGTTCCGACCAACAGCACCAAGGCGTTAATGGCCAAAAGCAGCGCGAGCGGATGGTCGATGAGCGGCGCGAGCACATCTGTCACGATCGACGGAATGTTGGCGACTGTAATGAGCCAGGCCGACACCATGGCGGCCGCCACCAAAAACATGACGACGCTCGTCGTTTTCGCCGCGGCCACGAGCACGTGGAACAAGTCTTTCACTTTCAGCTCGCGGTAAATGCACAGACCGACAAACAACGCGTAAAACGCGGCCACGACCGCCGCCTCGGTCGGCGTAAACACCCCTCCGCGCAGCCCGCCGACAATGATCACCGGCAGCAGCAGCGCCCAAAACGCCTCGCGGGTCGCCCGCCAAATCTCTTTCGCCGACTGACGTGGAAGCACTTCCACTTGATCTCTTCGGGTCACCCACCACCAGCAGATGGCCAGTGAAATGCCAAGCAAAATCCCGGGAACAATGCCGGCCATAAACAGCTTCGTGATCGACACGCCGCTTGTGACCCCGAAAATGATCATCGGAATGCTCGGCGGGATGATCGGGGCGATGATGCCGCCGGCAGCGATAAGGCCGGCTGACCGGTTGCGGTTGTACCCAGCTTTGACCATCATCGGGATGAGAATCGCCCCAAGCGCCGCTGTATCGGCCACCGCCGACCCCGACAACCCGGCGAACAACACGCTCGCGATGATCGCCACATACCCGAGCCCGCCGCGGATATGGCCGACAAGCGCCATCGCAAAGCGGATGATCCGCTTCGAAATGCCCCCGGCGTTCATGAGCTCCCCGGCGAGCATAAAGAACGGAATCGCCATCAGCGGAAAGCTGTCTGCGCCGCTGATCAAGTTTTGCGCGATGATTTGCGTATCAAAAATGTCCAAATAAAACATCAAGGCGACGCCGCTGACCAAGAGCGCAAACGCGATCGGCATCCCGAGCGCCATGACCCCTAACAGCGACCCGATAAAAACGACCAACGCCATTTACCGCTCACCTCCAGCGGCGCCTTGCGTTCGCCCGTGCGCCCATTCTGCCGCTTCGTGCTCGACGGGAGCGGCCGTCATGATTTCTTCTTCCGATTCTTTCATTCTCGTCAGCTCCTCAATCGCCCCGGGGCGAAACAGCGCCTGATACAAATGGTACAAAATAATGAGGCCCATGCCGATGCTCACGACAAGCCCGGTCCCATAAATGAACGCCATCGGCAGGCCGGTCGCCGGAGCCCGGCTTCCGACGCTGCTGAGCGTAATTTTCCAGCTTCCGTCCAACAGTAAATAAAGCACATACAGCACGATGACATTGCTGATAACAAATACGATGCGCTTAGCACTGGTCGGCAGTTTTCTTACCAATGTGTCGACGCCTAAATGGTCATGGTCCTTCAAAGCGCCAATGGCTCCAAGAAACGACATCCAAACGAAGAGAAAGCGCGACATTTCTTCCGACCACGTGATGCCGGAGTTAAATGCGTAGCGGAGCACGACGTTGCCGAATACCAAAATGCACATGAAAGCAAGCGTCGCGGCCATCAATACATTCAGAGCGCCATCCAAAAATTTCCCTGCCTTTTTGAACAATTCTCCATCACCCTTTTGACTTTTGGCTTATCTTATTCCGCCTCTGCTTTGATTCTCTTATACAAGTCTTCGGCCCAGTCATATTTTTTGAACAGCTCGTCATAGAGCGGCTGCACAGCTTTTTCCATCTGCTTCACAAACTCATCGTTAGGAGTGGTGAATTTAATCCCATGCTCTTGCAAAAACTTCTTGTCTTCTTCGTAACTTTTTTCCATCAGCTCAAATTCATAGTTGGCTGCCTCTTTAGCTGCTTCTTGAATAATTTTCCGTTGTTCGTCCGTCAAGCTGTCCCAAAACTTTTTATTGACCACATACACATTTGGGCTAAACATATGCTTGGACTCTAATACATCTGTTTGAACTTCGTACCACCCGGAAGCCCGCAATGTCGCAATTGGGTTGTCTTGCCCATCTACCACTTTTTGCTCTAAAGCAGTGAACACTTCCGAAATCGGCAATGGTGTCACGTTAGCTCCCAACAGTTTTCCAATCGTAATATAGTTCGGGATATTAGGCATCCGCAGGCGCAATCCTTTAAAATCGTCGATTGAGTCGATCGTTCTATTTGAAGAAAACATCCGGAACCCATTTGCACTCCACGCCAGCGGAACAACACCATGTTTCGCCTCAAGCTCTGCAGTAATTTCTTTCCCGATCGGACCATTCAACACTTTTTTAACATGTTCAAAATCTTTGAATAAGAACGGCCATTCAGGAACTCCCATTTTGGGGATGTCATTTTGCATAATCAACCCCGGAATCCCCATCTCAATCGTGCCATTGCGAACACCGTTGTAAAACTCCTGCTCTGCACCTAAAGCACTATTAGGATAAATCTCGACCTTAAGACTGCCGCCAGATTTCTCTTCAACGATCTTTTTAAACTTTTCACGCAACGCAACATTTTGCGGGTGACTTTCGGCAAAATAATTGGCCACCTTGATTACCCTAGTTCCACCTGTTTTCCCTCCGGCCGTTGATTTGGATCCGGAACTCCCACAACCGGAAAGTAACAGAAGCAACAGGGATAAGATCACCGAAAAAACTGCCATTCGTCTCATGATACCATCAACTCCTTTTGCAACGCTGTTTTTATTAGAGAAAAAATATGAGGGTTAACTACTACTAAGTTGGAGATTAAGCGCTTTCAGAAAACACTTTCAAAAGACGAGTTTCTGACCTGTTTCTAAACGTCGGAAGATGCCTGTTTAAAAAACTGCCATCGTGTGGTTTGATATAGTAAAAATCAGTTTTGAAAACAATGAAAAAAATTAAAAACATCTAAATCGATTTTGTTTTATATTATAAAACATCGTTTATCAATGTAGTTCATCAGGCCTGATATTTTTATGTTAATCAAAATTTTCCGAACAGTCAATATAAAAAATAAAATTTGCCCTTATTTTTGTACAATGGCGCTGTTTATTTCAACAAAGGCAAATAAAAGTCCTCCTAAACACAATCAACAGCCATAAAAAATGCCATCCTCCCGACGCAAACCTTATCTTCGGGAGAACGGCTCGTTGGCCTGTTACGCCAAAACCCCCTCAATCTTCTCCAGCACCTCATCACTGAGCACAACATGGACCGCCTTGACGTTCTCTTCGACTTGTTCCGGGCGGCTGGCGCCGATTAAGGCGCTGGCGACGTTCGGCTGGCGCAGCACCCAAGCGAGGGCGAGCTGGGACAACGTAATGCCAAGCTCAGCGGCGACTTTTTCGAGCTGTTCGACTTTCGCCAACACGTCATCATTCAGCAGCCGCTGAATAAAGGCGTTCGCCTTCGGGTCGGCGGCGCGGCTGTCCGCTGGCGGTTGTTGGCCGCGCTTGTATTTGCCGGTCAGCACCCCTTGCGCGAGCGGCGAGAAGACGATTTGACTGATGCCGTTTTGTTCGCACACCGGGATGACTTCCTTTTCAATATAGCGGTGGAACATGTTGTATTGCGGCTGATTGACGACGATCCGGTCGAGCAGGTAGCGGTCGGCCACGCCGAGCGCCTCTTGAATTTGCTGGGCCGTCCATTCGCTCACGCCGACATACAGCACTTTTCCTTGGCGGACGAGGTCGTCGATCGTACGCAACGTCTCCTCGACCGGTGTTTCTTTGTCATAGCGGTGGCAATAGTAGATATCGACATAATCCAGTTGCAGCCGCTTTAAGCTCGCATGGAGCTGCTCAAACACATGCTTGCGCGACAGGCCGCGGTCGTTCGGGCCGTCGCCCATCGGCCAAAACACTTTCGTCGCGATGACATACGATTCGCGCGGATATTTGCGCAGCGCCTCGCCGACGATTTTTTCCGCTTCCCCGCGCGCGTAGACGTTCGCCGTGTCAAACGAGTTGATGCCAAGTTCGTACGCCTTGTCAATGACGCGGATCGCGGTTTCTTTTTCTACCGAATTTCCATATGTAAGCCAGCTGCCTAAACTAATCTCACTGACTTTCAGCCCCGTGCGGCCGAGTTTTCGATACTTCATTTGCGGTTTCCTCTCCTTTCAGCATCCATCAATGCCAAATTCTTCATGTCCCATTATAATTCTCGACTGCTGATTTGCAAAGACATTTGCCTTACTTTTGATGGGTCTTTTTCTTGAGTTGAGGCGCACCTAGGGACGGGAAATCACCATCCCTTCACGACCCTCGAATGCCAAAGAAGAGCACCGATGTATTCAACGCCGTTCAACTTGAAACATGGGATGTTGAAGTTGCGTTTCCTGTTAAATTGCCTGTCTTCCGCATGATGATGGGACGGCCCTGAGGACAAGTCAACCTTTTCCTTCCTTGTGCCAACTGCACCTCCCTTCAATTACAACGAATAAGGCAAAACAGGCGGCCGCCTTGAATGCGGCGAAGCAACGGTACATCTTCCTTGATCACCCTGCCGATAACATTGACGTTGTCATCAGCAGGAAGATCCGTTAAGGTGATTTGCAGTTCCCCAGCGTAACGACCGTAGCATTCATTGTCAATCGTCACGCTCCCGATCGGCCGCGGCACCGGTTCGGTGGGATGCAACGCCTCCTGCGGCCATGCAAAGGTGCGGCGCGATTCAACTGAGCGAATCACATCACGGGCCGCGTCACGCCGATTCGTGTGCACCGTTTCGACAAGAGACAGCCAGGGGGCTGATACGATCGGCCGGTAGCGAATAGGAATGATTCCTTGCCGCACCCACGCCATTCGCTCGAGCACATCGTCTGACACCGATAAGTCCCCGACGAACACTTTTTCCACCTTATACGTTTCGCGCAGCTCGATATAGGCAGAAACCGGATCCGCTTCCCGATGATCCTCTAACGTCGGCATCCCTTTGTAAAGCGGACCGCGCTTTTGGGCGTTGCCAGGGACAAAGGCCCCGATTGATGCTATGCCGCATTGGCGCAACATTCGGTTTTGTTTCATGAGCGTGTCGCCCGAAAGCCCAGTTTCCGGGCGCGGGTAAAAGTTATGCCATGCTTCCACACCCGCCCAGTCGATTTGTCGTGATGTCAACTCCTGAATTTCGCGTTCTGTGATCGTACTGGCGTTCAATACGACTTTCATCTGCTTCGAAAGCTGCACCGTTTCATCCCACGAGAAGCCGTCGTCAAGCCGCAGTCCGACCATCCCCCACTCGCTGAGTGCCTTGGCAACGTCAGGGTCGGCTGGCAAGTACGAAAGCACGGCGGGGGTGGCGTCTGCTACCACTCCCACGCCGTAGCGGCGGGCGAGCCGGCCGATCCATTTCAGCTTCTCTTGCTCGCCTAGTTCTTTTCCCTTCAAAAGGTGGAGCGAAGTAAACAGTTCCCTCGCTCCAAAACTCACCGCTTTCCGAAACGCTTCTTCGATTTGTTCAAACGGTTGAAAAAGATAAAAGGAAAAGGAAAGCATCGCCATCCCTCTCTATATATTTTCTGCCATTTCCTCTTTAAACCCGAACCAATAGGTAAACAGAAACCCAAACGCATAGGAAATGACCAGTCCGACGAAATACGTCACATATTTCGCATCAGCAATGAGCGGAATCAATGACAGCCCAGACACGCCGATGCCGAGCGCCGCAGTCTTCATTACCGCCTGAAACGCACCGCCGACCGCCGCCCCGAGGCATGCGGTGACAAACGGCCGCCCAAGCGGCAATGTCACCCCATACAACAGCGGTTCCCCGATGCCTAAAAACCCGACTGGCAGCGCTCCTTTAATGATGTTGCGGAGTCTTTGATTTTTCGTCTTCACATAGACAGCGATCGCCGCTCCGACTTGCCCCGCTCCAGCCATCGCCAAAATAGGCAACAGCGGGGTGGAACCAAGTTTTTGAATCAATTCCATATGAATTGGTGTCAGACCGTGATGCAGTCCAACCATGACAAGCGGCAAAAATGTTCCGGCCAACACCGCGCCGGCAATCACCCCACCCACATCGAGCACTGCTTTCAAGCCAGTTGTAATCGCCATCGACAGCCACCCCGCAATCGGCTGTACAGCGATCAAGGTAAATAGGCAGACGATAAGCACCGTAATCAACGGTGTCACAATGATATCGACCGCGTTTGGGACAAATTGGCGAACACGCTTTTCGATGACCGCCATCAACCATGCTGCTAGCAAGACGGCAAACAGCCCTCCCCTCCCTGGTGTAAGCGCTTCCCCAAATAACTTAACATCCGCCAGCGCCGGGTTGAAGACGAGAATGCCGGCAATCGCTCCTAATACGGGAGTACCGCCGAACTCTTTGGCAGTATTGTATCCGACCAGCACACCAAGGGAAGCAAAAATGCCGCCGCCAATCAAAAGCAACAGCTGCAGCCACGTCGTCTGTGGATCAACGCCGGCGTTTTTCGCAAAGTTGGCGATTCCGTTAATGATCCCTGAGGCGACCAGACCAGGGATGAGCGGGATGAAGATGCTGCCGATTTTGCGCAACAACCGCTTTAGCGGCGTTTGTTGGCGAGCTTTGACCTTCGCTTTTGTCCGCTCCGCGATGTCCTCAAGCCCATCCTCGATCACTTCCCCAAGCTCCAGACCAGTCAGCTCGCATAACGCGGCCGCCACTTTGTTGACAATGCCGGGACCGACGACGATTTGCAGCGTTTCGTCTTCAATCACCCCCATGACTCCCTCAACCCGTTTCAGGGCGGCAATATCCGCTTGATCCGGATCACGCAACGACACGCGCACCCGCGTCATGCAGTGAGCGATGCGGGCAATGTTCTCTTTCCCCCCTAAATGCGAAAGCATCGTTGCCGCCATTTGTTGTTCTCGGTTCATCGTTCCTCTCCCCCTTATCCGCGTTATTTAAGCGCGTTGCGCACAAAACCGCCGGCTTTTTGCAGCCGCTCTTTCGCCTCTTCATAACGACACCCACGTAAAATCATCACAATCGCTGTCTTCACCTCCCCATTTGCTTGTTCATAATAACGGGACGCTTCGTCGGCGCTCACTCCCGTCGCTTCCATCAAAATCCGCTTTGCTCGCTCTTTTAGCTTTTCGTTTGTCGCTTGCACATCGACCATCCAGTTGCCGTATACTTTGCCAATGCCAACCATAGAAGCGGTCGAAATCATATTGAGCACCATTTTTTGCGCTGTTCCAGCCTTGAGGCGAGTCGAACCCGCCAGCACTTCCGGACCAGTTTCAATCTCCACTGCCGCATCGGCGTATTGGCTCATTTCCGCCCCATGATTGCAGGCGATGCTTCCTGTTGCTGCTCCTCTTTTCTTAGCGTAGCGAAGCGCACTCACCACATACGGCGTCCGTCCGCTTGCCGCAATGCCAACGACTACATCGTTTGCCGTCAAGCCCACTGCCTCGAGATCGCGGACGGCCGCTTCTTCATCATCTTCTGCTCCTTCAACTGCATTGGCCACCGCTTCTCGCCCCCCGGCGATCACCGCTTGCACCATCTTGGGATCAACGCCGAACGTCGGCGGACATTCAACGGCATCAAGCAAACCAAGCCGGCCGCTCGTTCCTGCTCCAACATAAATAAGTCTTCCTCCTCTCTGAAACGCGGCAATGACAATATGTACGAGCTTCTCAATGGAATCCAGTTGTTTGGCCACCGCGGCCGCCACTGTCTGATCTTCTTCATTCATCGCTTGTAAAATTTCTCTCGTCGTCATTTCATCCAAATGTTTCGTTTTTTCATTGCCTTGTTCCGTAGTTAGACGTTCGAACAATCTCGTCACCTCTTTACCGAAATTAGAAATTATATTTCATATTTATATTATAAATTTATGAAATAAAATATCAATCTATTCTTTTTTTATTTGAAACATTCCCACAAAAAGCAAAGCAGGCTCGTCTCAAGCCCGCTTTATCTTCGCAACCGCACTACTTCTTCTCTTGTCTCGTGAAACCGTTCGATCACCCGGCTTCCCACACGATGGAACGTAATTAAATACAAGGCATCAATCACATTAAGCTGCACCATTCTCGATGCCATGCTGCCGATGCGGTGGTCTTGCTCAACATCCGGCAGCGCCAATTTAATATCCGCTTCTTTATACAGCGGGGACGTTGAATCCAGCTTCGTGATGGCGATGACAGTGGCCTTCTGCTTTTTCGCGAATCGGGCGATCTCCAATACGTCCTTTGTCCTTCCCGACGTCGATACCGCTACCAACACATCTCCTTCGTTCAAATGGGCAACCAATGGAAGCATTACATGGAAATCGGGCGACATCACCGCCATATAGCCAAGTTTCGTGAACTTATAACTGGCATCCATCGCGGCGGCCGCAGAGCCGCCAACCCCATAAAACAACAGCTTGCCGGCGTTGGCAATCGCCGCGGCCGCCTTCTCCAGCTCCCGCTTATCAAGCGTCGTGGTCGCTGCTTCAATCGCGGCCTTATTGACATACGTCACTTTCGTAAACAATTCATACGGGGAAACCGGTTTGTCAAGAATTGGAAAATCGTTAATGCTCATATCGGCCATTGTTAACTCGCGGACAAGCGCCAGTTTCAATCCAGGAAAACTGCCGATGCCGACTGCCTTGCAAAAACGAACGACGCTCGCTTCGCTTGTGTCAGCCGCCTGGGCCAAATCCTTCGTCGTCATATTCGGCACGAGTTCGGCATGGTCGAGAATGTAGGCGGCTATCTTTTTTTCCGCCGGTGAAAACCGTTCCATTTGCTGTTTGATTTTCGCTAAAAGGCCGATTTCATTCATCTTATTCTCCCTTTCCGCACATCATTTTTCTTTCATCTTATCATGGAAAGCCCCCTGTGCTCCATACTAATAATCTTTAATAAAAAATATTTGATTTCGAGATATACATTTGTTATGATAGTGGTGCGAATATGAATCATAAAGAGGAGGAAAAGCGATGACAACATTCCAACTCGACAAAGCGCACAGCTCTGTCGCCTTCCAAGTAAGACATATGATGATCTCCAAAGCGAAAGGGGAATTCACCAACTTTGACGTTGAGGTCGAAGGCGACATCAACGAACTCGAGTCGCTGAAAGTCAAAGCGACGATCGATGCCGCCTCGATCGACACGAAAAACGCCGACCGCGACAACCATCTCCGCTCGGCCGACTTTTTCGATGTCGAGAACTATCCAACCATTACGTTTGTCAGTGAATCCGTGCGCAAGCTGTCCGACACGGAATATGAAGTGACCGGGAAGCTGACGATCCGCGGCGTGACGAGAACGGAAACGTTCAAAGTCGAATACAACGGCCAAGTGAAAAACCCGCTCACCGGCGGCATCTCGGTCGGTTTTGATGTCGAAGGAACGATCAACCGCGAAGACTACGGGTTGGTATGGAACGTCGCGCTCGAAACCGGCGGATTCCTCGTCGGGAAAGAAGTCAAAATCCTCGCGAGCTTTGAATTCGCTCTCAGCTGAACGACCAAGCAACAAGCCCTTAGCCATTTGCGAGGCTAAGGGCTTATCGCGCTTCATTGCGCCGTATACCCGCCATCGATCACGACCGCCTGGCCGGTGATTCCTTTCGCTTGTTCGCCTGCCAAAAAGAGAACATAATGGGCGACTTCTTCAACGGACAAGAGCCGCCGCTGCGGCACGAGCGGGTAAATCACTTCCTCGAGCACCTTCTCAAGCGGCACCTTTCTCGTCGCCGCCAAATCAGCGAGCTGATTGCGGACGAGTTCTGTGTCGACATACCCCGGACAAAGTGCGTTCACCGTAATGCCGTACGGTGCCCCTTCTAGCGCCGCCACTTTCGTTAAGCCGATCACCCCGTGTTTTGCGCTGTTGTAGGCGGCTTTTCCGGCAAACCCGATCAATCCGTTAATCGACGCCATGTTGATAATGCGGCCGTAGCGCTGCTCCTTCATCAGCGGAAACGCATGCTTAATGGCCAAAAACGGGCCGACGAGCATGACGCGGATCAACTGCTCGAACTTCTCGGTCGGAAAGTCTTCAATATTGGCGACATATTGCAAACCGGCGTTGTTCACGACAATATCGAGACGCTCCCACCGTTTGACCGCTTCATGGATCGTTTGTTTCACCTCTTCTTCCGCCGTCACATCACACTTGACGCCGACGGCCTCGCAGCCTAGCTGCCGCAACGACTCTGCCGCCTGTTCCACCTCTTCCTGCTTCAAGTCGGCAAGCACGACGTTCACGCCGTTGGTTGCCAACGTTTTCGCCACTTCATAACCGATCCCCCGCGCCGCTCCGGTGACGAGGGCTGTGCGATGCGCCATCATTCCCCTTCCCCCTGCTTCATCTGGTTATACACCTCATCATACTGCTTCGCCAAGTCAAAATCGAGCTTCGTCAGCCCTTTCGCCCGCCATGAAGACAGTTTCACGGTGATAAGCTTGTAGTCGATCGAAATGAACGGGTGGTGGTTGGCGTCTTCCGAAATCGCGGCGATTCGCCGGACAAACTCGATTCCTTGCAAGTAGTCTTGAAAACGGTATTTTTTCACAATCCACCGCTCATCGACCAGCTTCCAGCCGTCCGCTTTTTCAAGCAGTGCTTGCACTTCCTCTTCCGCTAACCGCATCGTTATCCCTCACCCTCTATATTTTGAAATATGCCAGCCAGCGAAACCGTCAAATCAGCGAACAAAAACGAGACGAGCACATCGCCTTCGCCAAAGACGCTCCGCTTCTCATACCCTTTCTCACCGCGGCCGTACACTTCCACCGTCCGATGCAGCGGGTCGACGATCCAATATTCCTTGACGCCAAACTGTTCGTACAGCTTATATTTTTCGTTCCGATCTTTCAGCGCAGTGCTCGGCGAAAGCACTTCCACTACCAAGTCAGGCGGACCATCGCAGCCTCGGCTGCCAATTTGGCTTTGATCGCAAATGACCGAGATGTCTGGCTGCACGACATGCTTGGCTTGTTCATAGTCGGCCTGTTCATCGAACCGCACATCAAACGGCGCCATGACAACCGCACATCCTTTTTCGCGAAAAAACGCTCGCAAAGCGACATACCATTCACCGACGATAGACTGGCGGACAAATGAAGGGGCCGGTGCCATGTTGTAGGGCACGCCGTTGATCAGCTCCCACCATCCGTCCCACTTGACATAATCTTGATACGTATACCGTTCCTTTTGCCGCTCAGGCGGCTTCACGTCCATTCCCCCACCCGCTTGCTTTGCCCCTATTATACCATCGGACATCCGCGGCCGTCATACAACTCAAGAGCTTGCTCCTCAAAAAAAAGAGCCATCCGATCGAGATGGCTTTTTCGCAAAATACTCGTTTTAAGGCCGCAAACTCGCCAGTTGCTCGGCAAGCCGCAAATAAAAGGCGCGAATATTAAATGACGGATTCGGGTCAACGCCGATGACTTCCAAATGGTCGACGTTGTACGTCCCCATATCATTCCAAACTCCTTTTTTCAACGTCCCGTCATACGGCACGATTCGATCGTTTGATCCACGCTTCGGACCGTTCATCGAAATGGTATTGACAATGCCGTCGTTCCCAAGCCAATGGCTGTCAATGCCAAGCGCCGCATTGCGGTACGAACCGAGAAACGGAGCGCATACGACCGCGCTGAATGCGTTCATTCCGAGTTCGGGATAATAGTTGCCTGTGAGCGCTCCGCGATACGTCCGTTCGGTAGAAAAGCTCAAATAATACGTATTCGGGCTTGCTTGCACCCATTGATTCAACTTCTCAGCCCCGGGAACGGATAAATCGTAGCGGGCGGTATCGGTCGATGTCCAGACAGGGGAGCGCTTGAGCCGTTCAAAATAATGGTCGAACGATTCGCCTGGCTCGCGGCGCAGCCCCCATTGGTCGAGCTTAAAATCGTATATTTCGCTTGTGTACGGCGCGTTGCTGGCGACAGCCGCCGCTTCCAACACCGCTTTTTGCAAGTCAAAAAAGCGATCGGTGAAATCAACCATGTTGACAAGCGTCGTTCCGTCATGAGGGGTGGCGATGGTCGTCACGCTCAACACAAAACGATGTCCGCCTTCAAACAACGGCGACAACGACACGTTGTGCGCCTTGGCGTACTCCCGCTCTTCTTGGCTTCCGTTCTCTAGGAGCGAGACAAGCATACGGGCCGTCTGCCCCCCTTGGCTGTGGGCGATGATATGGATGCGGCCACCCCTTTTCAATTCCGGCAGCAACCCCGGATACGTGCGGCCAAACCGCGCATGGCCGTGCTTCGCCGCATGGACCGCGCCATAATCGACCGTTCCGCCGACAAGCTGGGCGTACGCTTCACACGCCCGGTCCCAGTTGCTCGAGAGCGGTCCGACCGCCAGCGTATACGTTCGATATCCGTTGTCGTTCAGCCATTGTTCGATATCGCCGCGCACGCCGCCCCAATACTTGAATCCAAGCATTTCCTCTCGCCCCCATCCGGTAAACCCATGGAGAAGCACGATGGGTGCATCATTGGCGCGTGGAGATGCCGCTTCCGTCCGCCCTCCCGGGACCGATAGGCCGAACACAAACCATAATCCGAGCAACACAACCATCACCCGGCAGCCTTTCATCATCCTATCCTTCTCCTTCCCTCACATAAACGGAATCTTTTTGTTCATAATTATCTAAATATTCTATATATATTAACCGACTGATTCAATCCCGGCAATTGTCGGGTTTTTCTGTGAGAGAAAGAGAAAAGCGCATGTTTGTGCCGGCGCATTTCGTTTCCCGCCGACAATGGAAGGTGGCTGCACTCTGGCATGGCAGCGTTCCATCACGGCCTCGTACGGATGGTTGGCTATTCTTCTTTCATGCGCGCTAGCCGCCGCGCCTACGTGGCTTCAGCGCTGCTTGCGTCTTGGACGGGGACGTATTTGGATTTGTATTTCGTGGGAAAAGGGCTGTATGCGTTCCCGAAACGGCCCTTTCCTTCTGTCTTTTCGATCGATATTTTCTTTACGGCCGTCGTTCTTCCGCTCGGCACCGTCTTCTTTCTTGCCCTCATGGAGCGGCTTAGCCGCCTTGGGCGCATGGGGCTCATCGCTGCATTGTCGGCATTGGCGGCCGCATTGGAGGCCAAAGCCGAGACGTACGGTTTGTTCACCCACACGGCCGAATGGAGCCATTGGTATTCAGTTGCCGGTTACGGTCTTTTTCTTTCAATAATATGGGTTCATCACCAAAAGATGTACTTGCACCTGTCATGAAAGTATGTTAGCTGTTTCTAGCCGAACCCGCAATGCAAAACGCTGGATATTTCTGTATCCGT
>NZ_PIJF01000028.1:0-40086 GCF_002809985.1 Geobacillus sp. WSUCF-018B | reverse complement strand
TATATCATACACAAAAGAAAGGGGGGAACGCGCATTCCTCTCCCACTTACTCCCTTTGGTCGTTGAAGTGGGAGTCTCCTGCGCGAAATAGGATGAAACGGATTGCTCGCTTTCTTTTAGCCTGTTTGTTTCTCGTGCCGCTTTCCGGCTGCTTGTATCCGCAAGAGCGGCTTAAGCAAAACCAAATTCCATACAAAGACCAAGTGGCGGCCGTCCAATCGGCGGTTGACGAATACCGGAAGGCGACCGGCGGATTGCTGCCGATCAAGACGCGCGACATGAAAACACCGATGTATTTAAAATATCCGGTTGACTTTCAAAAGCTCGTTCCCCGCTACATGCAGGAACCGCCGGGAAACGCCTATGAAAGCGGGGGTGTTTTCCAGTATATGATCATCGATGCGGAAACGAACCCGACGGTCAAGCTTCTTGACCTGCGTCTCGCTGAGCGCATCCGCGATTTGAAGCTGCGGCTTTCGATGTATACGGATCGGCACCGTTACCCGCCATTTCAAGATGTCGTCGCACCGGGCGTATTTACGCTTGATTACAAAAAACTTGGCTACAAAGAACCGCCGTATGCCGTAAGCCCGTTTTCCGGCAACAATTTGTCGTTTGTCATTGACGGCAGCGGGGAAATTTATATCGATTATCGTCCTGACTTATACGCGGCGTTGAAAAAGTATCCGCACAAGTATGAACCAGGCGATGACATCCGCCCGATTTTGACCGACCATTCGCTGTTCGTGCCGGCGTACTCCCTTCCGTACACGATCGACGCCAAGACGAACGAGCCGATTTTTTTCACGAAATGAGTCATCATCCCTTCTCTGGAAAAATACATTCTAGAGAAGGGATTTTTATTTATGGCTTTTAGTCATAACTGAGCAGGACAACATCATATGCATATAGTGTCCTATTATACTAGCTGATTCAGTTGTTTCCGATAACGACCGAGGAACTGGAGGGGAGTCATTTGGAAAAGGTCGATATTTTTAAAGATATCGCCGAGCGGACCGGCGGCGACATTTACTTAGGGGTCGTCGGCGCTGTCCGCACCGGGAAATCGACGTTTATTAAGCGGTTTATGGAGCTTGTCGTCATTCCGAACATTAAAAACGAAGCCGACAAGGCGCGCGCCCAGGACGAACTGCCGCAAAGCGCCGCGGGCAAAACGATCATGACGACGGAGCCAAAGTTCGTGCCCAACCAGGCGGTGACGGTGAAAGTCGACGAGGGGCTTGAAGTGAACATCCGACTTGTCGATTGCGTCGGCTATGCTGTTCCCGGCGCGAAAGGGTACGAAGACGAAAACGGCCCGCGGATGATCCACACTCCATGGTACGAAGAGCCGATTCCGTTCCAAGAGGCGGCGGAAATCGGGACGAGAAAAGTCATTCAAGAACATTCGACGATCGGGGTCGTCATCACAACGGACGGCACGATCGGGGAAATCCCGCGCCAAGCCTATGTAGAAGCGGAGGAACGGGTGATCAGCGAGCTGAAAGAAGTCGGGAAGCCGTTTATTATGATCGTCAACACCGTCCGGCCGCATCACCCGGAAACGGAGGCGCTCCGCCGCGAGCTCGCCGAAAAGTACGACATCCCGGTGCTCGCTATGAGCGTGGAAAGCATGCGCGAAGCCGATGTGTATAACGTGCTTCGTGAAGCATTATATGAATTCCCAGTGCTTGAGGTGAACGTCAACTTGCCGAGCTGGGTGATGGTGCTGCGCGAAGACCATTGGCTGCGTGAAAGCTATCAAGAGGCGGTGCGCGACACCGTCAAAGACATCAAGCGGCTGCGCGACGTCGACCGGGTCGTCCAGCAGTTCGCCGAATACGACTTTATCGAAAAGGCGCAGCTCGCCGGCATTGAAATGGGGCAAGGGATCGCCGAAATCGACTTGTATGCGCCGGATGAACTGTACGACCAAATTTTAAAAGAGATCGTCGGCGTCGAGATCCGCGGCAAAGACCACCTGCTCCAGCTTATGCAAGACTTCGCCCATGCGAAAGCGGAATATGACCAAATCGCCGACGCGCTGAAAATGGTCAAACAAACCGGCTACGGCATCGCCGCGCCTGCTTTGTCGGATATGAGCTTGGATGAGCCGGAAATCATCCGCCAAGGATCGCGCTTTGGCGTCCGCCTCAAGGCGGTGGCTCCGTCAATCCATATGATCAAAGTCGACGTCGAATCCGAATTTGCTCCCATTATTGGAACGGAAAAACAGAGCGAAGAGCTTGTCCGCTATTTGATGCAAGATTTTGAAGACGATCCGCTGTCGATTTGGAACTCCGACATTTTCGGCCGTTCGCTCAGCTCGATCGTCCGCGAAGGCATTCAGGCGAAACTCGCGCTCATGCCGGAAAACGCCCGCTACAAGCTGAAAGAAACGCTTGAACGCATCATCAACGAAGGCTCCGGCGGCCTCATCGCGATTATTTTATAGAAAAGCGGAGGCGTCGAGATTTGCTCCCCGGTCGGGGGCTTTTTTTTGTTTTTTTGAATCATGGATCTTTCATGGGGGAAAAATCGTTGAAACCCTTGAGAAATAAGGATTGGCACTTGATTATGCGCATGGCGTTATGGTAATCTTTTATCTGAAATCGTTGTTTTGGTGAAATATGCCTAAAATTGGCCGCTTTGGCGAAAAAAATGTTGAATTATCGCGATAAATTGGTTAAGATTAGGCATGTCACCGCATCTTGGCGGAATCAAGGCAGTTCCGCCTAAAAGCGGCGGGCGGCGCTGAACGGTCAAGGGGACGCTTCCATCGGCGGCGCGGGCGCATGTTCTGTCAGTCTTTCTGAACGAAGGCAGAATCATTGGCTGCACCGGTGCGACGCCTTTCATGCGCCGGCCTTTTCGCCGCCGAAGCCGTCAACGTCTATGTATAGAAAAGCAGAAAAGTGTGCACAAATGGTAGTAAACAAGAACAGCTCCTTGGGAGGAGGTGAATGGCATGAACAAGACGGAATTGATCAACGCGGTAGCCGAAACAAGCGGTCTTTCCAAAAAAGATGCAACAAAAGCCGTTGATGCGGTATTTGACTCGATTACAGAAGCGTTGCGAAAAGGCGATAAAGTGCAATTAATCGGCTTTGGGAACTTTGAAGTGCGCGAGCGCGCCGCCCGGAAAGGACGCAACCCGCAAACGGGCGAAGAAATGGAAATTCCGGCGAGCAAAGTTCCTGCATTCAAACCGGGTAAAGCGTTAAAAGATGCCGTAAAATAAGCCTACATAGCTGAGGCAGGAGCTAGGAGGGAAGGGCTGGTGTTGCACCGCCCTTCTTTTTTGTTTTTTTTTGCTCTCTATGTTAGAATCGGATTACATGCAGTTTTTCTAATGCAGGAGGATGTTGTTTGCATGCCGGAGATCAATTTTGCGCAAATTGAATATGCAGTCCGCTTGATTTTGGAAGCGATTGGGGAAGACCCAAACCGTGAGGGGCTTGTCGACACGCCGAAACGAGTGGCGAAAATGTACGCCGAGGTGTTCGCCGGACTGCACGAAGACCCCAAGGAGCATTTTCAAACCGTATTCAGCGAGGAACATGAGGAGCTTGTGCTCGTTAAAGATATTCCGTTTTACTCGATGTGCGAGCACCATTTAGTGCCGTTTTTCGGCGTTGCCCACGTCGCCTACATCCCGCGGGAAGGAAAAGTGACCGGGCTAAGCAAGCTCGCCCGGGCGGTCGAAGCGGTGGCGCGCCGCCCGCAGCTGCAGGAGCGCATTACGGCGACAGTCGCCGATTCGATCGTCGAAGCGCTCGAACCGCACGGGGTGATGGTCGTCGTCGAGGCGGAACATATGTGCATGACGATGCGCGGCGTGAAAAAGCCGGGGGCGAAAACGGTGACAACGGCAGTGCGCGGCGTGTTTGAAACGGATGTTGCCGCCCGTTCGGAAGTGCTTTCGCTCATTAAAGCATAAGGAGGGGGCAAGGATGTATACGAACAGCGACTTTGTTGTCATTAAAGCGCTTGAAGACGGAGTGAACGTCATTGGATTGACGCGCGGGGCGGATACACGGTTCCATCACTCGGAAAAGCTCGATAAAGGCGAAGTGTTGATCGCCCAGTTTACAGAGCACACGTCGGCGATTAAAGTGAGAGGCAAGGCGTATATTCAAACGCGCCATGGCGTCATTGAGTCGGAAGGGAAAAAGTAAGTTGGCAAATGTCTAGCAAACTATATAGATGCAACAAAGAAGTTTAACATATCCTTGACAGAAAAGTGGTTCGCCCATTTTTGACTGTCGAAGGCAAGCGTGTGGCTTGCCTCCGTCACGCCTTAGCGTGACGGAAGACCGAACAACGACTCGCTTCACAGACCCATTCATGGGTCTGGAAGCGGCGTTGTTCGGTCACTCGACAGTCGGATGCAATGACCGGCAAAGACGAAAAATGTTAAAGCTTTAAATTGCATCTATATAGAGCGTTTTCGACAAAATTATGTTATAATGAGTCCGTTATGGTGGTGCGGATATTTTCGGGGACAAGGGTGGTTCATGTGGATGACATCACGGTGAAATTGGCGTCATTGAAAGAACAAATTGAGCAGCTGCTCCATCACCCATATTTGCGCGAGCATTTGCCGGCGCCGGCGGTCGATGAAGATCGCCTGCTGCTCTCGCTGTCAATGCTCGATGGCGCTTCAACGGCGCCGAGTGAGGCGGAGCGGTGCATCATCGCCATGATGCTCATGCAGATCGCCCTTGATACCCACGATGAGGTGACAGATGACGGCGGCGACTTGCGGGCGCGGCAGCTTGTCGTCCTGGCCGGCGACTTGTACAGCGGGCTGTACTATGAGTTGTTGGCGCGTTCGGGCGAAACGGCGCTCATCCGCTCGTTCGCCGAGGCGGTCCGCGATATTAACGAGCAAAAAGTGCGGCTTTACGAAAAAAAAGCAGAGCGGATCGAGTCGTTGTTTGCGGCGGTCGGCACGATCGAATCGGCGTTGCTTGTCAAGCTCGCCGACCGCATGGCGGCGCCGCAGTGGGGGCAGTTTGCCTATTCGTATTTGCTGATGCGGCGCCTGCTGCTCGAGCAGGAAGCGTTCATCCGCACGGGAGCTTCGGCGCTCTTTGAGCAAATGGCGCAAATCGCGTTCCCGCGCACGAAAACGTTGACGAAAGAGCAAAAGCGGCATTTGCTCCGCTTTTGCCGCCGCTATATCGACGGCTGCCGGGAGGCGCTGTTTGCGGCGAAACTGCCGGTCAACGGCCTGCTGCAGCTCCGCGTGGCCGAGCTTTCCGGCGGGTTTCAAGCCATCGCCAAAAAGACGGTGGAAGAAGGGTAGAACGATGCATCAATCGAAAGAAGAGCGAGTCCATCGCGTATTTGAAAACATTTCTGCGCATTATGACCGGATGAACTCCGTCATCAGCTTTCGCCGCCACTTGAAGTGGCGCAAAGACGTGATGCGGCGGATGAATGTGCAAAAAGGCAAAAAAGCGCTCGATGTGTGCTGTGGGACGGCTGACTGGACGATCGCCTTGGCGGAGGCGGTCGGTCCGGAAGGGGAAGTGTACGGCCTTGATTTCAGCGAAAACATGCTGAAAGTCGGCGAACAGAAGGTAAAAGCGCGCGGGTTGCATAATGTGAAGCTCATTCACGGCAATGCGATGCAGCTGCCGTTTCCTGACAATTCGTTCGATTATGTGACGATCGGCTTCGGTTTGCGCAACGTCCCTGACTATATGACCGTGCTTAAGGAAATGCACCGGGTGACGAAGCCGGGCGGCATAACCGTCTGCCTGGAAACGTCACAGCCGACGCTGTTCGGGTTTCGTCAGCTTTACTATTTTTACTTCCGGTTTATTATGCCGCTGTTTGGCAAGCTGCTGGCGAAAAGCTATGAGGAGTACTCGTGGCTGCAGGAATCGGCGCGCGAGTTTCCGGGGCGGGACGAGCTGGCCGAGATGTTCCGCGCCGCCGGTTTTGTCGATGTCGAGGTCAAACCGTACACGTTTGGCGTGGCGGCGATGCACTTGGGCTATAAACGGTGAGTTAAGGTGAACAACATGAAGTTAAAGGCGATGTATTCGTTTTTAAGCGATGATTTAGCGGCGGTCGAAGAGGAGCTTGAGCGGGCGGTTCAGTCGGAATACGGGCCGCTTGGGGAAGCGGCGCTCCATCTGTTGCAGGCGGGCGGAAAGCGGATCCGTCCCGTTTTTGTCTTGCTTGCCGCCCGCTTCGGCCAATATGACCTTGAGCGAATGAAGCATGTTGCCGTTGCGCTCGAGCTCATTCATATGGCTTCGCTCGTCCACGACGATGTGATCGACGACGCCGATTTGCGCCGCGGCCGGCCGACGATCAAGGCGAAATGGAGCAACCGGTTCGCCATGTACACAGGGGATTATTTGTTTGCCCGCTCGCTCGAACGGATGGCGGAGCTCGGCAACCCGCGCGCCCATCAAGTGTTGGCGAAAACGATCGTGGAAGTGTGCCGCGGGGAAATTGAGCAAATCAAAGACAAGTACCGGTTTGATCAGCCGCTGCGCACGTATTTGCGGCGCATCCGTCGGAAAACGGCGCTGCTCATCGCCGCGAGCTGCCAGCTTGGCGCCCTCGCTGCCGGCGCGCCGGAGCCGATTGTGAAGCGGCTGTACTGGTTCGGCCATTATGTCGGCATGTCGTTTCAAATTACCGACGACATTCTCGATTTCACTGGGACGGAGGAACAGCTCGGCAAACCGGCCGGAAGCGACTTGCTGCAAGGAAACGTCACCCTTCCTGTGCTGTATGCCTTGAGCGATGAGCGGGTGAAGGCGGCCATTGCAGCTGTCGGTCCGGAAACGGACGTTGCGGAAATGGCGGCGGTCATTTCCGCCATTAAGCGGACGGACGCCATTGAGCGGTCGTATGCGTTAAGCGACCGTTACCTTGACAAGGCGCTTCACCTTCTTGACGGACTGCCGATGAATGAGGCGCGCGGCCTGTTGCGCGACCTCGCCCTTTACATCGGGAAAAGGGATTATTAACGCTTTCAAGGACGTTGTTGCCAATGGCGCGAAACAATGGTACTATGGTGGTTGGGAACCCGTTTCCTAGTACATACGACAGTAGGGGTGGAGAATGAATGGCAGAACGGACATTTTTAATGGTAAAGCCAGACGGGGTTCAGCGCAATTTGATCGGCGAAATTGTTTCGCGCTTTGAGAAAAAAGGCTTCCAGCTTGTTGGCGCGAAGCTGATGCAAGTGTCGCGCGAGCTGGCTGAGCAGCACTATGCCGAACATAAAGAGCGTCCGTTTTTCGGCGAGCTTGTCGACTTTATTACATCCGGGCCGGTGTTTGCGATGGTGTGGGAGGGCGAAAATGTAATCGCCGCCGCCCGGCAAATGATGGGGAAAACGAACCCGCAGGAAGCCGCACCGGGCACGATTCGCGGCGACTTCGGCTTGACGGTCGGCAAAAACGTCATTCACGGCTCCGATTCGCCGCAAAGCGCGGAACGCGAGATCAACCTGTTTTTCAAAGAAGAAGAGCTTCTCCACTATACAAAACTGATGAACGAATGGCTCTATTAACAAAAAGACCGGCCGCCCATCGGCCGGTTTTTGCCGTTTTTGTACATTGACAGGAGAGAGGAACAGGGGAAGATGGACGATTATGCGCAATTCATTGCCAAAGTGAAGCGAAAAACCGGCATTGACTTATCGCTATATAAGGAAGCCCAGATGAGGCGGCGTTTGGCGTCGTTGTACATGAAAAAAGGGCTAAAGAGCTTTGCCGAGCTGTTTGCAGCGATGGAAAAAGACTTGTCGCTCTGGCATGAATGTCTTGACCGGATGACGATCAACGTGTCCGAGTTTTATCGCAACGCCAAACGATGGGAGGTGCTTGAACGCGTCATTTTGCCGCGGCTGTTGACGAAACATCCGCGCCCGAACGTGTGGAGCGCCGCCTGCTCAACCGGCGAGGAGCCGTACACGCTCGCGATGGTGCTCGCAAAACGATTGCCGCTTCACCGCGTGTCGGTGTTGGCGACCGACATTGATGATAATGCGCTCGCCCGCGCGCGCCTCGGCTTGTACAGCGAACGGTCGCTTGTAGAGTTGCCCGAGGAAATGAGAAAAAAGTTTTTTACGAAAGAAGGCGAGTATTATAAAATAGACGAAAGGCTGAAACAAACGGTCAAGTTTCAAAAGCACAACTTGCTCGCGGATCCGTTTCCGCGCAACATGGATTTGATCGTTTGCCGCAACGTGCTCATTTATTTCACTGAAGAGGCGAAGCGGATGCTGTATCGGAAATTTCATGATGCGCTCCGGCCCGGGGGCGTGCTGTTTGTGGGGAGCACGGAGCAAATTTTTAACCCGTCCTTATACGGTTTCGAAGTCGAGGAGACGTTTTTTTATCGGAGAAAATAGCGGGCGCCGCGCTCTTTTTTTACAGAAACTATTTTCATTTTTCAAATTTATGATATATTTTTACATAAACGCGTTAAAGAGCTGAAGGGAGAGACAAACATGCGCTACTTGACAGCAGGGGAGTCGCACGGGCCGCAATTGACGGCGATTTTGGAAGGAGTGCCGGCTGGGCTTGAGCTGCGCGCCGAGCATATCAACAAGGAGCTGGCGCGCCGGCAAAAAGGGTATGGGCGCGGGCGGCGCATGCAAATCGAAAAGGACGTGGTGAATATCACCGCCGGCGTCCGGCACGGGAAAACGCTCGGCTCGCCGATTGCGCTGGTTGTGGAAAACCGTGATTTTAAACATTGGCAAACGATTATGGCCGTTGAACCGATCGATGATGAAACGGAGATCAAACGAAAAGTGACGCGTCCGCGCCCGGGTCATGCCGATTTAAACGGCGCCCTGAAATACGGACATCGCGATATGCGCAATGTGCTTGAACGCTCATCGGCAAGGGAAACGACGGTGCGCGTGGCGGCCGGAGCGGTGGCGAAGCGCATTTTGGAGGAAGTGGGCATCCGCGTCGCCGGGCATGTCATCGAAATCGGCGGTGTGCGCGCAAAGAAGCTTGATTACCGCTCCCTGGAGGAATTGCAAAATGTGACAGAAGAGTCGCCGGTGCGCTGTTTTGATCCGGAAGCGGGACAAAAAATGATGGAAGCGATCGATTTGGCAAAGAAAAACGGTGATTCGATCGGCGGCATCGTCGAAGTGATTGTCGAAGGCGTTCCCGCCGGGGTCGGCAGCTACGTTCATTACGACCGGAAGCTCGATGCGAAAATCGCGGCGGCGATCGTCAGCATTAACGCCTTTAAAGGCGTCGAATTCGGGATCGGGTTTGAAGCGGCGCGCCGCCCGGGAAGCGAAGTGCACGACGAAATCATTTGGAGCCCGGAACAAGGCTTTTCGCGCCGGACGAACCGCGCCGGCGGCTTTGAAGGCGGGGTGACGACGGGGATGCCGATCGTCGTGCGCGGTGTAATGAAGCCGATTCCGACGCTGTACAAACCGCTGCAAAGCGTCGACATCGACACGAAAGAACCGTTTGCGGCAAGCATCGAGCGGTCGGACAGCTGCGCTGTGCCGGCGGCGAGCGTCGTCGCCGAAGCGGTCGTCGCCTGGGAAGTGGCGGCGGCGATCGTCAGCCAGTTCGGGCAAGACCGGATCGATTTGATTAAAGAAAACATCGAGCGCGCCCGCCGCTATGCAAAGGAGTTTTAACGATGATCGAACGGACGATTGAAACGGCGACGAAGCAATACCCGCTCCTCTTAGGCGACGGAGCGGTCCGCGCGTTGCCGTGCCTGCTTCGGGCGCTCTCCTGCCCGCCGGGGACGAAGATGTTGATCATCACCGACGATGTGGTGGCGCCTCTTTATTTGGATGAAGTGCGTGCCACGCTTGCCGCTGCCGGTTATGATGTGTATGCCTACATCATTCCAAACGGCGAGGCGGCGAAGTCGTTTGACAACTATTACGCCTGCCAGACGGCGGCTCTTCAGTGCGGCCTTGACCGCCGCTCGCTCATTGTCGCGCTTGGCGGCGGCGTCGTTGGCGATTTGGCCGGATTTGTGGCCGCCACCTATATGCGCGGCATCCGCTACATTCAAATGCCGACGACGCTTTTGGCCCACGACAGCGCCGTCGGCGGCAAAGTCGCCATCAACCATCCGCTTGGCAAAAATATGATCGGCGCTTTCCACCAGCCGGAAGCGGTCGTCTATGACACCGCCTTTTTGCGCACGCTGCCTGAGCGCGAGCTCCGTTCAGGATTTGCCGAGGTGATCAAACATGCGCTCATCCGCGACCGCCGCTTTTACGACTGGCTGCGCGCAGAAATCAAGACGCTCGCCGACTTGCAGGGCGGCAAGCTCGCCTATTGCATTGAAAAGGGCATTGACATTAAGGCGTCCGTCGTGCGTGAAGATGAAAAAGAAACCGGGGTGCGCGCCCATTTGAATTTCGGCCATACGCTCGGCCATGCGCTCGAGAGCGAGCTCGGCTACGGCGTGCTGACCCATGGGGAGGCGGTGGCGGTCGGCATGCTGTTTGCCATCTTGGTCAGCGAGCGGCTTTACGGCCGGTCATTTGCCGAGCACCGCTTTGCCGAATGGTTCGCTGCGTACGGCTTTCCGGTTTCGCTCCCCGACGGGCTGGCGCCTCACCGGCTGCTCGAGAAAATGAAAGGCGACAAAAAGGCGTACGCTGGGACGGTGCGGATGGTTCTTTTGCGTGAAATCGGCGATGTGGAAGTCGTGGAACTCGAAGATGACAAGCTGCTCGCGTGGCTGTGCGAGTTTGCTGGACAGGGGGGAGAGCGATGATCCGCGGCATTCGCGGGGCGATTACAGTGGAGCGAAACGAGGCCGGAGAAATTATAGCGGCAACGGAAACGTTGCTGCGCGAAATGGTCCGCGCCAACGATGTTGCCGCCCATGACGTTTCGTTCGTGCTCATTTCCGTCACTGACGACATCACGGCTGCGTTTCCGGCTCAAGCTTTGCGCCGCCTTGACGGCTGGACGTACGTGCCTGTCATGTGCACGCGAGAAATTCCAGTGCCCGGTTCGCTGCCGCGCTGCATCCGCGTCATGATGACGGTGGAGACAGACAAACGGCAAGATGAGATTTGCCACGTCTATTTAAAGGATGCAGCCATGCTGCGGCCGGATTTGTCGTTGACAAAAAAAACAGAAATGTAATATAGTTAAAATAACTTCTTTGCCCGCCGCCGGCGGGCTGCCAGAAGCCGAGCAAGAGCTGAGAACGAGTGCAGGGTAGATGAGAATGAGCGAGTTTAGCTGAGGTGAGCATTGGTTTCCTTTCGCTTGCATCTGCCCAAAGACGATGGTCTTTGGGCGTTTTCTTTCCCCATTTTCGCCTCATAAACTCTCATTCTCCGCCCGATGAATCAGAAAGGGAGGAGAAAGGGATGTCCATTGATCGGCTAGCCGCTTTTTTAGCGGATGCTCGCCAGTTTCGCACCATCCCGATCATGCGCAAATTTTTAGCCGATGTCATCGAACCGTTGCAAGTGTTTGCCAATTTGCGCGAGGAAGCGGTGTTTCTGCTTGAAAGCAAAGACGACGAATCGCCATGGGCGCGTTATTCGTTTATCGGCGTGGCCCCGTTTTTGACGCTTGAGAGCGAGACAGGAGAAACGTTTTTGATCAAAGACGAGAACGGAAATGTCCAAATGACGGCGTCGACGTTGAAAGAAGCGTTTCAAGCGGTCGAGCGGGCGCTTTGCGTCAAGCCGCTCGCCGAAGCGGCGCCGTTTACGGGCGGCGCGGTCGGCTTTTTAGGCTATGATTTCATTTCCGCCATTGAAAAGGTGCCGCGCCATCGTGCCCCCGACCTAGCCATGAAAGCCGGGCATTTTGTGTTTTGCGAGTCGCTGTTCGCTTTTGATCACGAAAAACGCGAGCTGTCTCTCATTCATTATATCCGGTTGAAGGGTCATGAAACGATGCAGGAGAAAATCGCGATATACCGAGCCGCCGAAGAACGCATCGCCGCGCTGGCAGCGAAAGCGGCGCGCCCCCGGGCCGAACAGCCGCTGTTGCCGGCCGAAGACGAGGCCGAGCGGGCCGCCTTGTTCTCGAAAGCGTCGTCCAATTACGAAAAAGAGCAATTTTTGCGTGACGTCGAGGCGGTGAAACAGTATATTGCGGCCGGCGATGTGTTTCAGGCGGTGCTGTCGCAGCGGTTTTCCGTCCCGGTGCAAGCGGGTGGGTTCGCCATTTATCGCATCTTGCGCCACATCAACCCGTCGCCGTACATGTTTTATTTTCGGCTTGACGGCATTGAAATTGTCGGTAGTTCGCCGGAAAAGCTCATCCAAGTGCGCAACCGGCGCGCCGAGATCGACCCGATCGCCGGAACAAGGCGGCGCGGACGCTCGCCGGCGGAGGATGAAAAGCTCGCCGACGAGCTGTACCATGACCCGAAAGAGCGGGCGGAGCATTATATGCTCGTCGATTTGGCGCGCAATGACATCGGCCGGGTGGCGAAGTACGGAACGGTCGAGGTGCCGGTGTTGATGGAAATCGGCAAGTTCTCTCATGTGATGCATTTAATTTCCAAAGTCGTCGGCGTGCTTGACGACGACATCCACCCGATCGACGCGCTCTTGGCCGCTTTTCCGGCTGGAACGGTGAGCGGGGCGCCCAAAGTGCGGGCGATGCAAATCTTGCAGGAGCTCGAGCCGACCGCCCGAGGATTGTACGCTGGAGCGATCGCGTACATCGGCTTTGACGGCAGCATTGATTCGTGCATCGCCATCCGGACGGCGGTCATTAAAGACGGTTATGCGTACGTGCAGGCCGGCGCCGGCATTGTCGCCGACTCGGTTCCGGAGCTTGAATGGAAAGAGACGCGCAACAAGGCGAGCGCCCTCATTTACGCCATCGAACAAGCGGAACGATTATTTGCGAAAGGGGAACAGATCGTATGTTAAAGCGGTTGCTTTCCAAATGCGCGGAAGGGGAAACATTGACGGAAGCGGAAGCGTACGAAGCCATGAATGCCGTGATGTCCGGCGAGGCGACGGACAGCCAGATTGCGAGTTTGGTATCCATCTTGCGCGTGCGCGGCGAGACGGTCGATGAGATCGCCGGGTTTGTGCGGGCGATGCGCGATCGGATGACCACGATCGACGCCGGCGATGACGTCATCGACACGTGCGGGACGGGCGGCGACGGGGCGGCGACGTTCAACGTCTCGACAGCGGCGGCCATTGTCGTTTCGTCGCTCGGGGTCAAAGTCGCCAAGCACGGCAATCGCGCCGTTTCCTCGAAAAGCGGAAGCGCCGATGTGCTCGAGCGGCTTGGCATCGACATTCCCGCGTCGCCTGAGGCTGCCAAACAGGCGCTCGAAACAAAAGGATTGGCGTTTTTGTTCGCCCCCTTGTATCATGCGGCGATGAAATATGCTGCCGGCCCGCGGAAAGAGATCGGGTTTCGCACGATCTTCAATTTGATCGGCCCGCTGGCCAATCCGGCGCGTTGCAAGCGGCAAGTTATCGGCGTCTATTCGACCCGCTACGCCGAGAAGCTGGCGGAAACGATGCGCCGTCTCGGCTCTGAGCACGTGGTGTTTGTCACCGGCCGCGACGGGCTCGATGAGTGCAGCATCGCCGCTGAGACGGATGTTGTGGAACTGAAAGACGGTGACATTCGCCGTTTCGTCCTCACTCCGGAAAGCGTCGGCCTGCGGCGCGGCGGGCTCACTGACGTGCAAGTGCGCAGTTCGGAGGAAAGCGCCGCACTGCTTGAAGCCGTCATGGACGGCACGGCGCCGGCGAGCGCGATCGATATCACCGCCCTCAACGCCGGCGTTGCGCTGTACGCAGCCGGCAAGGCGGAGACGATCGCCGCTGGGGTGGCGATGGCGAAAGACGCCATTTTGGCCAAAACGGCGTACGAGCAGCTGCAGCGCCTGCGCCGAAAGGAAGTGGTCCACGGTGCTTGAGCAAATTTTGGCAACCAAACGGGAAGAACTCGAAACATTGACCATGCCAGAACCGCTGCCGGAGCCGAAGCGCCGGCCGTTCGCCGCGGCGCTCCGGCGGCCGCGGCGGGCGCTCGGTTTGATCGCTGAAGTGAAAAAGGCGTCGCCGTCAAAAGGCCTCATTCGCGCCGATTTTGATCCGGCGGCCATCGCCAAAGCATACGAGCGCGCCGGAGCCGATGCGATCAGCGTGTTGACGGATGAACGTTACTTCCAGGGACACCAAAGCTATTTGCGCCTTGTGAAAGAAACGGTGGATATTCCGGTGCTGCGCAAAGATTTCATCATCGACCGCCGGCAAGTGGAAGAAAGCGCCCGGCTCGGGGCTGACGCGATTTTATTGATCGGCGAGGCGCTGGCGCCGGAAACGCTCGAGGCGCTTTACCGCGAGGCGTACGACATCGGGTTGGAATGCCTCGTCGAAGTGCACGCAAAAGAGACGCTCGAGCGGCTGCTTGACCGGTTCACTCCGGAAGTGATCGGCATTAACAACCGCGACTTGCATACGTTTGTGACGGCGCTTGAGGCGACAAAAGCGCTGGCGCCGCTTATTCCGCCGTCATGCGTTATCGTCAGCGAAAGCGGGATCAGCTCTTGGCGCGACGTCGAAACGGTCCGCTCGTACGGGGCGCAGGCGATGCTCGTCGGCGAGTCGCTCATGCGCCAGGCGGACGTCGAGCGGGCTGTCTACCGGCTGTTCGGGGAGGATGGCGGCCATGATCCGGCTTAAATATTGCGGCAACCGCTCCGCCGAAGATGTGCGGGCCGCCTTGGCAAGCGGGGCGGACTACCTCGGGTTTATTTTTGCGGACAGCAAGCGGCGCGTCTCGCCTGCTGAGGTGAAGCGCTGGCTGGCGTCAGCGCCGCTTGGCGGCAAACAGCTCGTCGGGGTGTTTGTCAATGCCGCGGCGGAGCAGATTGCCGCTGTCACTGCTGAATTGCCGCTTCATATCATCCAATGCCATGGCCGCGAGACGCCAACTGAGGTGGCTGCTGTGAAAGAAGTGACACGGCGCGCTGTTTGGAAGGCGATCCATCACGACGATGGAGCGCTTGAGGCGATGAAGCAGTACGCTGGGGTGGCTGATGGCTATGTTGTCGACAGCCGCGTCGCCGGCTTGTGGGGCGGGACCGGCGTCGCGTTCGACTGGGAGGCGGTGCCGCGCTATTTGGAAGAAGCGGCGCGCCAAGGCGTGCCCTGCTTCATCGCCGGCGGCGTCACACCGGACAATATTGAGCGACTGCTCCTCTACCGCCCGGATGGCATCGATATCAGCAGCGGCATTGAAACGGACGGGCGCAAAGATCCAACGAAGATGAAACAAATCGAAGAAAAAATAAAACATCACGGGTGTTGATGATCCGTTATGTATGAAAAAACAGAGAATGATATGGCTGAACACAAGCTTTTCTGCCTCTTCCCTCGAACAAGAACGCCGGCGGGCGAATGACATTTGCCCGCAAAGCGTTCATTGTTCGAGGAGGGCATGCGGCAGCATGCCCGGTCGGCAAGCGAGCCGCTTGCCGACTACGGCAGAAAAGCTCGGACTAGAGCCTTCTCGACAGACTTTTTATTGGTTCATCAACACACCTGATAAAAAAATAACAAAACGAAGGGCCAAAAGACGGCGCTGACGCTCGGACGGTTAACAAACACAGGCACTTTGAAGAAATGCGGCTCTTCGTCTTTCAACTTTTATGAAGGAGAAGGTGGGGTTAGATGATGGAACGCGTTCCGAATGAATACGGCCGGTTTGGCGATTTCGGCGGCAAGTTTGTCCCTGAGACGCTCATGCTTCCGCTTGAGGAAATCGAAGCCGAGCTTGACAAAGCGCTGGCGGACGAATCGTTCAAACAAGAATATATCCGCATTTTGCAGCACTACTCCGGGCGGCCGACTCCGCTCACGTTCGCGCCGAATTTGACACGGCAGCTTGGCGGCGCGAAAATGTATTTAAAGCGCGAAGATTTAAACCATACCGGCGCCCATAAAATCAACAATGCCATCGGCCAGGCGCTTTTGGCGAAACGGATGGGCAAGAAAAAGCTGATCGCAGAAACCGGCGCCGGCCAACATGGGGTGGCGGCCGCGACCGTGGCGGCCCATTTCGGGATGGACTGCATCGTCTTTATGGGAGAGGAAGACATCAAGCGGCAAGAGTTGAACGTATTTCGCATGAAGCTGCTTGGCGCGGAAGTGGTGCCGGTCTCAAGCGGCAACCGGACGTTGAAAGATGCGACAAACGAGGCGATTCGCTATTGGGTCGCCCATTGCGACGACCATTTTTACATGATCGGCTCGGTGGTCGGCCCGCACCCGTACCCGAAAATGGTGCGCGAGTTTCAACGCATCATTGGCGATGAGGCGAAAGAGCAGTTTCTCGCCCGCGAAGGGAAGCTGCCCGATGTCATCGTCGCCTGCGTTGGCGGCGGCAGCAACGCCATCGGCATGTTTTACCCGTTTTTGCAAGATGACGTCCGCCTTGTCGGGGTGGAAGCCGCCGGCAAAGGCATTGACACCCCTTACCATGCCGCGACGATCACGAAAGGGACGAAAGGGGTCATCCACGGGGCGATGACGTACTTGCTGCAGGATGAGTACGGGCAAATTGTCGAGCCGTATTCGATCTCAGCCGGCCTCGATTACCCCGGCGTCGGTCCGGAGCATGCCTATTTAGCGAGCATCGGCCGCGTCCGCTACGAAAGCGTGACCGACGAGGAAGCGGTCGCGGCGTTTCGGCTGCTGGCGCAAACGGAAGGCATCATTCCGGCGATTGAGTCGGCCCATGCGGTGGCGAAAGCCGTGGAGCTCGCCCAAGCGATGTCGCCGGATGAAACGGTGCTCATTTGTCTGTCCGGCCGCGGCGATAAAGACGTGCAAACGATGATGCGCCATCTTGGCGCGAAAGAAGGTGAAGATGTTGCTGCTATCCGTTAATCCGCCGCTGTTTATTCCCTTTATTGTCGCCGGCGATCCGTCGCCTGAGGTGACGGTGGATTTGGCCTTGGCGCTTGAGGAGGCCGGCGCCGATCTATTGGAGCTTGGCGTGCCGTACTCCGACCCGCTCGCCGACGGACCGACGATCCAGCGCGCCGCCGCCCGGGCGCTTGCCGGGAACATGACGTTGCCGAAAGCCATTCATCTCGTCGCCGAAATGCGAAAAAAAGGGGTAACCATTCCGATTATTCTCTTTACGTATTACAATCCTGTGTTACAATTAGGAGAAGAATCCTTTTTTGCTTTAGCGCGGGAAAATGGCGCCAACGGCGTGCTCATTCCCGATTTGCCGTTTGAAGAAAGCGGCCCGCTCCGCGAACTGGGCGAGCGGTTTGGCCTTCCGCTCATTTCGCTCGTCGCGCCGACGTCAAAGCAGCGGATTGAGCGGATCGCTTCGGCAGCGCAAGGGTTTTTGTATTGCGTTTCCTCGCTTGGCGTCACCGGTGTGCGCGAAACGCTGCCGGAGTCGCTTGGCGATTTTGTCAGTGAAGTCAAGCGGCATAGCCATGTGCCGGTCGCTGTCGGGTTCGGCATCTCCACGCCCGAACAAGTGGCGATGCTGAAAGAGGTGTGCGATGGCGTCGTCATCGGCAGCGCCCTTGTGCAAAAAGTGGAACAGTTGGCGGAACGGCTGCTGGCGCCGGAAGAAAAAGAAGCGGCCATCGCCGAGTTTGCCGCCTACGCCCGCTCGCTCGCCGCGCCGCTTCACGCGCCGTGTTCTTTGCGCTAAAAGTTCCGATGATGAAGGAGTTGGCAACGCGAATGCAAGTGAAAGAGCAGCTTCGGGGGCTTCCCCCATACCAGCCGGGAAAATCGATTGAGGAAGTGAAGCGGGAATACGGCCTTTCTGATATTATTAAACTAGCCTCCAATGAAAATCCGTATGGGTCGTCGCCGGCGGCCAAAGCGGCCATCGCCGCCGAGCTTGACCGCCTTGCCGTTTATCCGGACGGCTACGCCCGCACGCTGCGCGAAAAGGTGGCAACGCATCTTGGCGTCAAGGAAACGCAGCTTTTGTTTGGCAACGGCTCGGATGAAGTTGTGCAAATTTTTTGCCGCGCCTTTTTGGAGCCGGGCACGAATACGGTGATGGCGGCGCCGACATTTCCGCAATATCGCCATAACGCGGTCATCGAGCGGGCGGAAGTGCGCGAAGTGCCGCTTGTCGACGGGCGCCATGACTTAGAGGCGATGCTGTCTGCCATCGATGAACGGACGCGCATCGTTTGGATTTGCAACCCGAACAACCCGACCGGCACGTATGTGAACGAAACGGAATTGCGCGCCTTTTTGGACCGCGTGCCGCCGCATGTGCTTGTCGTGTTGGATGAAGCGTATTATGAATACGTCACGGCTCCCGATTATCCACAGACGGTGCCGCTTTTAAATGAATACAGCCAGCTCGTGGTGATGCGCACGTTTTCAAAGGCGTACGGGCTCGCCGCGCTCCGTATCGGCTACGGCATCGCCAGCGAAGCGCTCATCCGCGCCGTTGAACCGGCGCGCGAGCCGTTTAACACGTCAACCGTCGCTCAAGCGGCCGCGGCGGCTGCGCTCGATGACCAGGCGTTCCTCCGCGCCTGCGTCGAACGAAACCGCGCCGAACTCGAGCGGTATTACCGCTTTTGCGACGAGCACGGCCTCAAGTACTATCCGTCGCAAACAAATTTTGTATTTATCGATTTCGGCATTGATGGCAATGAGGTGTTTCAATATTTGCTCGAGCGGGGCGTGATCGTCCGCTCCGGCCGGGCCCTCGGTTTGCCGACCGGTGTGCGCGTCACGATTGGCACGAAAGAGCAAAACGACCGAGTGTTTGAAACGATTGCCAGCATGCTGCGGGAAAAACAGCTCGCCTGACCGGCTTCGCGGCCGCCCAGGCGGAACGATGAGCCCGTTGCTTTTCAGAAGCAGCGGGCGTATGTTTACATACAAAGAAGGTGAGACCATTGGAAGGAAACGTGTTTATCGTCGGCCTCGGCTTAATCGGCGGGTCGATCGCCTTAGCCATTAAAAAGGCGCATCCAGCAGCAGTCGTCATCGGCTACGATGTCAACGGCCATCAGCTTGGTTTGGCGCGTTCGCTTAAGGTGATTGACGAAACGGCTCGCACGCTTGAGGATGGGTTTGCCGCCGCGGATTTGATTGTTCTTGCCGCTCCGGTCATGCAGACCGAATCGATTTTAGCCGCCATGCCGATTGAGCAGCTGAAGCGCGGTGTGATCGTCACCGATGTTGGCAGCACGAAGCAGCGCATCGTCCAAGGCGCGCGCCGTCTGTTGGAGGCGGGCGTGGCGTTTATCGGCGGCCATCCGATGGCCGGATCGCATAAAAGCGGGGTGGCGGCCGCCCGCGCCCATTTGTTTGAAAACGCCTTTTACATTTTGACGCCGACGGATGATGTGCCGCTCGAACGGGTGGAAACGCTAAAACAATGGCTTTCCGGGACGAAGGCGCAGTTTGTCGTGTTAACGCCGGAAGAGCATGACCGCATCACCGGGGTGATTAGCCATTTTCCGCACTTGATTGCCGCCAGCCTCGTCCATCAGGCGCGCGAGTACGAAAGCAAAAACGCTCTTGTCAGCCGGCTTGCGGCCGGCGGCTTCCGCGATATTACGCGCATTGCATCGAGCAATCCGGAAATGTGGCGCGATATTCTCATTCATAATAAACGCGAGATGCTCGCGCTGTTTGACCGCTGGATGGCGGAGATGGAGCGGCTGCGCTCGTTTGTCGAGGAAGAAAACAGCATCGCCATTTACCATTACTTTCTCGAAGCCAAGCAGTTTCGCGATGGGCTGCCGGCGCGGACGAAAGGAGCGATCCCGTCGTTTTACGATTTGTATGTCGATGTGCCGGACTACCCGGGCGTCATTTCCGAGGTGACCGGCTATTTGGCGCAGGAAAACGTCAGCATTACTAACATTCGCATTATTGAGACGCGCGAAGAAATTTACGGGGTGCTCCGCCTCAGCTTCCAAAGCGAAGACGACCGGGCGCGGGCGAAGGCGTGCCTCGCTAAGCATACGAACTATGCGACATATGAAGGATAGCAACGAAAAAACAATGGAGGGATGTTGCATGCAGCTGCCAACAAACGTGTCATCGCTCCGGGGGACGCTTGAAGTGCCCGGCGACAAATCGATTTCCCACCGCGCCGTCATGCTTGGGGCGCTCGCTTCCGGCCGGACGGTCATCGATCACTTTTTGCCCGGCGCCGATTGTTTAAGCACGATCGATTGTTTCCGCCGCCTTGGCGTCGACATCCGCCGGGACGGGACGCATGTTGTGGTTGAAGGAGCGGGGCCGGGTGGGCTGCGTGAGCCAAGTGCTGTGCTTGATGTCGGCAACTCCGGCACCACGGCGCGCCTGCTTTTAGGCATTTTGGCCGGGCAGCCGTTTCACGCCTGTCTCATCGGCGACGAGTCGATCGCCAAGCGGCCGATGGCGCGAGTGACGAAGCCGCTTCGCGAAATGGGAGCGCACATTGACGGGCGCGATGGCGGGAATTATACGCCGCTTTCCATCCGCGGCGGTGCTCTCCGTCCGCTTCGCTACACCTCGCCGATCGCAAGTGCTCAAGTGAAATCGGCGATTTTGCTTGCCGGCTTGTTTGCCGACGGGGTGACGTCTGTGACCGAGCCGCACCGCTCGCGCGATCATACGGAGCGGATGGTTCGGCTGTTCGGCGGCGAGATGAAAGTGGATGGCTTGACCGTCTCGGTCGCCGGTCCGCAGCGTTTGCGCGGAACGCACGTTTACGTTCCCGGCGACATTTCCTCGGCCGCCTTTTTCCTTGCCGCAGGGGCCATTGTGCCGAACAGCGAAATTACGCTGAAAAACGTCGGCCTAAATCCGACGCGGACCGGCATTATTGACGTGCTCACACAAATGGGCGCTGAGATTGCAATTGAACATGTCCGCCATGAGGACACAGAGCCGGTCGGCGACATCACGGTCCGCACGTCGGCGCTTGGCGCCGTCGAAATTGGCGGCGACTTGATTCCAAGGTTGATCGATGAAATCCCCATCATCGCCTTGCTCGCGACGCAAGCCGAGGGGACGACGGTCATTAAAGACGCCAGTGAATTGAAAGTAAAAGAGACGAACCGAATCGATACAGTTGTTACGGAGCTGAAAAAGTTCGGCGCCGATATTGAAGCGACCGATGACGGCATGATCATCCGCGGCAAAACGCCGCTCGCGGCCGATGGGATCGTCGTAGACAGCCATGGCGACCACCGGATCGGCATGATGCTCGCCATCGCCGCCTGCTGCGCCAAAGGCACGGTCCGTCTTGAGCGTCCGGAGGCGGTCGCTGTCTCGTACCCGGCGTTTTTCTCTGATTTGCGCTCTTTAGTAAACGGGTGAGAACGAACGTCCAAGGATGGAGCGAAAGCGGGAGTGAACCCGCCGGCTGTTGATGCCCCCGCCCCAAGCGGGCGGGCGGTCATATTTTGCATTGTCCGTTCATATGTTGTCAATAAGAGGAATAATTGGCGCCGCTTTTTGAAAGCGAATACATTCCCCAACAGCTGGTGCGGCGCGGTTGGCGAGCGGCTCGGTTGCCGAAACGGCGATTGTCGATTATGATAAAACATGTTCCCGTTGTGCCGGTACATACCAATACGGACAGCGAGGGCGGGAAGCGCCGCCCTGTCAGGCAACCTACTTGTCGTTGTAAGAGAGGTTTCGAAACCATGACACGTGTTGAACAAATCATTCGTCTAGTGGAAAACGGAAATGTTGACGAAGCGTTGGCGCTTGTGCCAAAAGTGAAAAAGTACGGCAGTGATGAGGAAAAATATACGCTGGCCGACTGTCTATACTCATGGGGGATGCTCGAGGAGGCAAAAGAGCTGCTCGAGGAACTGGCCAGCCGCTATCCGGACGACGGCGACGTCCGTCTGTTTTTGGCGGAAGTGTATACCGAGCTTGAAGCTGAAGACGAAGCGCTCGCCATTTTGATGGACATCAGCGAAGACGATCCGCAATTCGTCCGGGCGTGCCTGCTTGCGGCGGACCTGTATGAAATGCAAGGGCTGACCGAAGTCAGCGAACGGAAGCTAAAACAAGCGTACGAGAAAGCGCCGGATGAACCAGTCGTGCAATTCGCCTTAGCGGAGTTGTACTTTTCGCTCGGCGAGTACGCCAAAAGCGTGCCGCTTTATGAACAAGTGAGGAAAACGAACCGGGAGATCGCCGGCGTTTTGGTCGCTGAACGGCTCGCCGAGTCGCTCAGCCGCATCGGGGAGTTTGAGGCGGCGCTTCCGCACTATGAGGAGGCGCTTAACGAAAAAACGGACAGCCGGACGCTGTTCGCCTATGGGTTCACCGCCTTGCAGGCCGGCTATACGCAAACGGCCATTGACAAGCTTGGCGCCTTAAAAGAGCTTGATCCTGACTATGCTCCGCTTTACTTATATTTGGCCAAAGCGTATGAACAGGAAGGACAGCTTCAAAAAAGCTACGAAACGGTGCGGGAAGGCATCAGCATCGATGAATGGAACAAAGAGCTCCGCCTGTATGCCGGCAAGCTCGCGCTGAAACTGAACAAACCGGCCGAAGCGGAAGAGCAATTGCAAAAGGCGCTTGAAATCGACAATGGCTATGTCGAGGCGCTGACGGTGTTATCGGCGCTTTGGCTTCATGAGCAACGCTATGAGGACGTCGTGTCGCTCCTCGAGCGGGCGATGGCCGACGGCGAGTATGATCCGCAGTTTGAGTGGGATTTAGGGCGCGCCAAACACCGGTTGGAGCTGTATGATGATGCATTAAACCATTACGCCGAGGCATATAATTTCTTTAAGCATAACGTCGATTTTCTCGAAGAGTACGGATATTTTCTCATCGAAGAAGGAAATCGGGCCGCAGCGAGAGAAATATTTCAACAAATTGTTGCTCTCGACCCAAGCCATACGGAAGCGGCCGAGATGCTGCTTGAGCTCGAGGAGTAGGGGAGAAGCGGTGATCGAACCTCTTTCTTGGAAACCGATCGAGGGGGAAGCGCACAATGACGCACGTATCCGTCAATGAAAAAAAAGAATTCATCCGTTGGTTTTTAAGCCACTATCAGTTGAAACGGCGCGAATGCGTCTGGATTTTAAACTATTTGATGAGCCACGACCAATTGATGCAAAAGGTGCACTTTGTCGAGAACGCCCAATATTGCCCGCGCGGCATCGTGATGTCGACCCATTGCGTGGATGACGTGCCGTTTCGCTTCTACAAAGGGAATGTGATGACAACCGATGCGGAGAAATCATTCCATGATATCCGCCTGAACCGCGACGAAGATATTTACATTCAGCTTAATTTCCGCGCTTCTTTTCATTCGCCGCAATATGTCGCCGTGCTTGAGGAAAATCCGTACGCGCCCAAACAGG
Source organism: Geobacillus sp. WSUCF-018B (assembly GCF_002809985.1). Lineage (NCBI taxonomy): Bacteria > Bacillati > Bacillota > Bacilli > Caryophanales > Anoxybacillaceae > Geobacillus > Geobacillus sp. WSUCF-018B. Next base: position 16,758 of record NZ_PIJF01000028.1, on the reverse strand, counting down.
CGCAAGTGAGCGAAAACGACCAGCGCCTTGCCGAGCAATTTTTGGAGCGGTCCATTTACGAGTTTCAGCGCGGACGGCTCATGAAACTGATTGACGAGGCGCTCGACCGCCATGATGAAGAGGCGTTCCGCCGCCTTACGGATGAATTGAACAACTTGTAACACCTTGCCGCCGGCAAGGTTTTTCTTTTGCCGAAAAATATGGTATGGTGATAAGGAACGAACTTTATGGCAAAGGGGAGTAACGATGAAATGGACAAGCGGGGACGTCGCCATCTACGAAAAAGAGCGCGACTACATTGATACGGCACTCATTCCGCTTTTGCCGGTGGCCATCGGCCAAGGAGCGAGGCGGCTCGCCTCGGGCGGGGAGCTCGTCGGGCTTGTGGCCGCCGAGGCTGAGCGGCAGCTGAGAGGCCGTGTGTTTTTGCTGCCGGCGTTTGTGTATTTTGCCGATGAGCCGCGGCCATCGCTGGCAGAGCGGCTGGCGGGCTGGACAAGCCGGCTTGGACAGGAGGGGATGAAGCATGTGTTTTACGTGACGTGTGACCCGGCGTGGCAAGAGGAAGCGGCGGAGGCCGGCCGCGTTTGGCTCGTTCCGGACGTTCCGCTCGAGAACATGGAGGAATCGTACAGGCACGAACTCGTCAAGGAGCAGGCGGCCGAGCTGATCCGCTTTTTCGTCAGCTGCTGGACAAAAAGGTAAGCTGGGCAAAGTCCGACGTTTTGCCGCCTGCGATATTGACCTTGTCCAGCAATTGAGCTATCATTAGAATGTCCTAGTTTTCCGTATGTGTTATACATACAATCGTCCGGTGCGGACTTGACTTTGCATAGAGGGGGGAAGACGATGAGCGACAACAAACATCGCGTAACGAGACGTCAATTTTTAAACTACACGCTGACCGGGGTCGGCGGCTTTATGGCAGCAGGGATGCTCATGCCGATGCTCCGCTTTGCCTTTGACCCGATCTTGAGAGAGACGGCGGGCACAGAGATGGTCGCGGTGGCGGACGTCAAAGAAATTACGACCGAACCGAAGCGTTTCGACTTTAAAGTGAAGGTGAAAGACGCTTGGTACGAGTCGGAAGAGCCGAAATCAGCTTGGGTGTACAAGGATGAAAAGGGGGACATTATCGCCCTGTCGCCGATTTGCAAACACCTTGGCTGTACGGTTGACTGGAACACGGATAAAGAGCATCCGAACCATTTTTTCTGTCCATGCCACTACGGTCTCTACACGAAAGACGGCACGAACGTTCCGGGGACGCCGCCGCAAGCGCCGCTTGACCGTTACGAGTACAAAGTGAAAGACGGAAAGCTGTATTTAGGCAAGGCGAAACCAAGAAAGGAGGCGTAATGCGTGTTAAACAAGCTGTATGATTGGGTTGATGAACGCTTGGATATTACGCCTTTATGGCGGGATATCGCCGATCACGAAGTTCCGGAGCACGTCAACCCGGCCCACCATTTTTCCGCCTTTGTCTATTGTTTCGGCGGACTGACGTTTTTTGTCACGGTCATTCAAATTTTGTCGGGCATGTTTTTGACGATGTACTACGTCCCGGATATTAAAAACGCGTGGGAATCGGTGTATTACTTGCAAAACGAAGTAGCGTTCGGCCAAATTGTGCGCGGCATGCACCACTGGGGGGCAAGCTTGGTCATCGTCATGATGTTCTTACATACGCTGCGCGTCTTTTTCCAAGGGGCGTATAAAAAGCCGCGCGAGATGAACTGGATCGTCGGCGTATTGATCTTTATGGTGATGATGGGTCTTGGCTTTACCGGTTACTTGTTGCCATGGGATATGAAAGCGCTGTTCGCGACGAAAGTCGGTTTGCAAATCGCGGAGGCGACGCCGCTTATCGGTCCGGCGATCAAAACGCTGTTGGCTGGAGATCCGGAAATTGTCGGCGCGCAAACGTTGACGCGCTTCTTTGCCATTCACGTCTTCTTCTTGCCGGCCGCTTTGCTCGGCTTAATGGCAGCGCACTTTTTGATGATTCGTAGACAAGGCATTTCCGGTCCGCTATGATCGGTCGGCCCGCGTTTCGAGGCGATAGAAAAAAGGAGGGAATCACGCAATGCATCGCGGAAAAGGAATGAAATTTGTCGGCGATTCCCGTGTTCCCGCGGTAAGAAAACCGAATATTCCGAAGGACTATTCAGAGTACCCCGGGAAAACGGAAGTGTTTTGGCCGAACTTCCTGCTCAAGGAATGGCTTGTCGGTTCGGTCTTTCTCGTCGGTTTCTTATGCTTGACGGTCGCCCACCCGTCGCCGCTTGAGCGGATCGCTGACCCGACGGACACGACGTACGTGCCGCTGCCTGACTGGTATTTCTTGTTCTTATACCAATTGCTCAAATACTCGTATGCGTCCGGTCCGTATACGGTTATCGGTGCGATCGTCATGCCGGGGCTGGCGTTTGCCGCTTTGCTGCTGGCGCCGTTTTTGGATCGCGGTCCGGAGCGCCGTCCTTGGAAGCGCCCGGTGGCAACCGGCATGATGTTGTTGGCGCTCGCTTCTATTGTTTATTTGACGTGGGAGTCGGTCGTTACACACGACTGGAAAAAAGCAGCTGAGCAAGGGAAAATTCGCGCGGAAGTGGAAATTGATACGAACGCGGAAGGCTATAAAATCGCCCAAGCGAACACATGTACATCGTGTCACGGACAAAACTTGTCCGGCGGCGCCGGCCCGTCGCTCATCGGCACCGGCTTGACGCCGGAAGAGATCGCGAAGATCGCCAAAGAAGGGAAAGGCAACATGCCAGGTGGCATTTTTAAAGGCACGGATGAAGAGCTGAAAAAAATGGCGGAATTCATCGCCGGCTTAAAAGCGGAATAATTCGTTCGGCACGGAAAAGCTGACTCGCGTTAGTCAGCTTTTTTCGTGCCTACATTGAACCGAGATGAGGTGCAGACGATGGCATGGCTTTATGCAATATTGGCCGCCCGGCCGGTTGTTTGGCTGCTGTTGTTCGTGAATGCCGCCGGCACCGTTTACGGCTATTATTGGTACCGCTATCAACTTGCGGAGACGCCGCCCGTCTTTTTGCCGTTTGTTCCCGACAGCCCGACGGCGAGCCTTTTTTTTGTGCTCGTCCTCGCCGCTTGGCTGCTGGGCCGATCCTCGCCGCTGTTTGAGGCGCTCGCGTTGGTGACGCTTGTCAAATACGGGATTTGGGCCGTCGTCATGAACGTGCTCGTTTGGCGCGTCACGGGGACGCTCGATTGGGCTGGCTGGATGCTCGTTGTGTCGCACGGGGCGATGGCGGTCGAAGGCGCACTGTACGCTTCGTTTTATCGATTTCGCTCCGTCCATCTCGCCTTGGCGGCGGTTTGGACGCTGCATAACGATGTCATCGATTACGTGTTTGGCATGATGCCTCGTTACCATATGTTGGAACGATACGCCGATCAAATTGGCTATTTTACCTTTTGGTTGAGCATGGCTTCCATTGCCGCTGCGTATTGGCTCGGCATCCGCGTGCGGCGGCAGCCGCTTTTGCCAGGCGGCCGCATCGATTTCCGTCCGAAAGCGGAATAGAAAATTCAGCCGCGTCTTGATGGCGGTTCCTTGGTCTACTCTTGTCCACTCCTTCATACATTGTAGTAATGAATGAGGGAGGGACGATGATGAAACGAATCGGGCTGGCCATGTTGTTATCGTTTATCTTTTTATGGCCAGCGCTCGTTGGCGCGGCCGGACGACCAAGCGGTTGGGAGCAGCTGGACGATATTTCCGACGAGGCGCTGCAGTTAGGGAAAAACGAGCGTTTTGCCGAAGCAAAAGAGGTGCTCCTCTATTTTTCTGAACGATTTTTTGCCCTTGAGGCGAAAAAACGGTTGAAAACGGCCGATGAGCTGCGGGCGGTGACTGTCACGCACGAACATGCCGTCAAAGCCATGACAGCGCCGATTCCAGACGAGGACAAGGTCGCTGCTCTTACACAGTTCCGCCTTGTCGTCGATGCTGTTCACTCCACCTATCAACCGCTCTGGTCCGAGATGGAACCCGCCGTCATGGAGGCGTTTGCCGTGATGGAACAGGCGGCGGAGCGCGGAGAGAGGAAGGCGTATGCGGCTGCCCTTCGCCGGTTTATGGATCGCTATGCCTTGATTGAGCCGAGCGTGAAAATCGATGTGCCTCCGGAAGAAGCGAAAAAGGTCGACCATGACCTCGAAGTGCTGCAAGGCGCTTCGTTTTGGCGGCTTGGCCAAAGCGAGCAGCGCGAGCAGCTTGCTGCCGCGCGCCGCAATATAGAAGCGTTGTTTGACGGGGTGAAAAAGGACGAAGCCGACCCGTCGCTCATTTGGGTCATGATTTCGACCGGTGGAATGATCGTCTTAACGTTGACGTATGTCGGCTGGCGGAAGTACAGAGGAGAAAAAGAGGCGAAGCGGGCGCGGCAGCCGGAAGAATAGGAGCCGGCTTGCTTTCAAGAGGGGGAATGGTTTCCCCCTCTTTTTTATTTTGACGGCTGCGCGGCACCTGGCAAGCCGGGCATGCCCCGAGATGTTGAGGACAGGGACTTAGTCCTTATTGCTCCAGCGGCCGCTTGTGCTCATCGAGCGTAAACCCTTCGCCGAGCACGTCGTGCACATCGGTGACCGCGACAAAGGCGTGCGGATCGACGGACATAATGACGCTTTTGAGGCGGGGCAATTCGTTTTTGGCCACGACGCAATACAGCACGTCACGGTCGCGTTTCGTATACGAGCCGCGCCCTTTGAGCACAGTGACGCCGCGCTCCATCTCTGTCAAGATCCGGTTGGCGATCTCTTCGCTTTTTTCTGAGATGATGGTCGCCCCTTTTGCCGCATAGCCGCCTTCCTGCAGAAAATCAATGACCCGGGCGGCGATAAAGACGGCGACCAACGTATACATCGCCTCGCGGTATGACAGGTAAAGAAGAAGCGACAACGTGATGACGGCGGCGTCAAAGGCAAACATCGTTTTGCCCATGCTGATGCCTTTGTATTTATGGACGAGGCGGGCGATAATGTCGACGCCGCCGGTTGTGCCGCCGTAGCGGAAAATAATGCCGAGGCCGACGCCGATAAACACGCCGGCAAACAGCGCTGCCAGCGTCATGTCGTGACGGAGCGGCATATGGATCATGTAGCGTTGGAAGATCGATAAAAAAATGGAAACCGCGACCGTGCCGATGACACTATAAAGAAACGTCTGGCGGCCGAGCAACCTCCAACCGATCAAAAAGAGCGGAATATTGAGCGCCAGGTTGGTGATGGCCGGATCAAAACCAAACAAAAAATAAAGAAGAAGCGTAATGCCGGTGAAGCCGCCTTCCGCCAAGTTGTTTTGCATGTTGAAATGGACGAGCCCAAAGGCAAAAATGGCAGCGCCGAGCAAAATAAACAAACTGTTTTTGATCTTTAAGCCGAAAACCATATCGTCCCTCCGTCCGCAAAAATAGTCGGCGTCTTCATTATAGAGGAACTTGTGCGCCCAGGCAATGATGGCCGGAAGCGCGATGATTTGGCACAAGGCGAAAACATTTGTCAAATGCGCTGCTTTTCGTTAACATGGAAACAGGCGAGGTGATGGCCATGCAGGAGAAAACGATGAAACAGATGCAGCGTGAAGTAGACGAATACATCAGCCAGTTTAAGGAAGGCTATTTCAGCCCGCTCGCCATGCTGGCGCGGCTGACCGAAGAGCTCGGCGAACTGGCGCGTGAAGTGAACCACTACTACGGCGAAAAGCCGAAAAAAGCGACCGAACAAGAAAAAACGGTGGAAGAAGAGCTGGGCGATTTGCTGTTTGTGCTCATTTGTTTTGCCAATTCGCTCGGCATTGATTTGCAGGCGGCGCACGATCGGGTGATGGACAAGTTTCGCACCCGCGACCGCGACCGCTGGACGCGGAAGGAGGAAGAATCATGACGATTCGCATCGTCATCGCGGGGCCGCGCGGCCGCATGGGCCGCGAGGCGGTGGCGCTCGTGCAAAAAACAGATCATTTCGAGCTGGCTGCGGTCATTGACCGCCGCTATGATGGCCAAAATTTGGCTGACATCGAAGGGTTTGCCGGCGTCAATGCCCCCATTTACACCGATGCCGCCCGTTGCTTTGTCGAGGTGAAGCCGGATGTGCTCATCGATTTGACGACGCCGGAAGTTGGAAAGCGGCATGCGGAGCTGGCGCTGCGTTACGGCGTTCGTCCGGTTGTCGGCACGACGGGATTCACGCCGGAAGAGATCGAGCGGCTGACCGAACTCGCTGAGGCGAACAACATCGGCGCCATCATCGCGCCCAACTTTGCCATCGGCGCGGTGCTGATGATGAAATTCGCCCGCATGGCGGCCAAATATTTCACGGATGTAGAAATTATCGAGCTGCACCATGACCAAAAGCTGGATGCTCCGTCCGGAACGGCGTTGAAAACGGCGCAGCTCATCGCCGAGGTCCGTCCGTCGAAAAAGCAAGGTCATCCGGACGAAAAAGAAACGCTTGAAGGGGCGCGCGGAGCCGCGTACGACGGCATTCCGATCCACAGCGTCCGCCTACCGGGGTTTGTCGCCCATCAAGAAGTCATTTTTGGCGGCGACGGTCAGACGTTGACGATCCGCCATGACTCGTTTCATCGGAGTTCATTTATGTCCGGGGTGAAGCTTGCCGTCGAGACGGTCATGCATTTACATACGCTTGTGTATGGGCTTGAACATATTTTAGAATAGCGCGGCTTGCGCAAACGGGGGAGAGGGAAACGTGAAAATCGCCTTGATTGCCCACGACAAGAAAAAAGCGGACATGGTCGCCTTTGCGACCGCCTATGCGCCCGTGCTGGCCAACCATGAACTGTATGCCACCGGCACGACCGGGCTGCGCATTCAGGAGGCGACCGGCCTTGCCGTCCACCGCTTCCAGTCCGGACCGTACGGGGGCGACCAAGAAATTGGGGCGATGATCGCCCGCAATGAAATGGACCTCGTCATTTTTTTCCGCGACCCGCTGACCGCCCAGCCGCACGAGCCGGACATCAGCGCGTTGATGCGCCTTTGCGACGTCTATGCCGTGCCGTTGGCGACGAACATCGGTACGGCCGAGCTGCTCATCCGTGCGTTGGAGCGCGGCGATTTGGCATGGCGCAGCATTGTGCGCGGCCGAACAAAAGGCGGGGAGGAATCGAAAACAGAAAGGTGACAGCGATGACGGAAACGTGTGATTTATTGGCGTTTGGCGCCCATCCGGATGATGTTGAAATCGGCATGGGCGGAACGATCGCCAAATACACGCGCCGCGGTTTTCGGGTGATCATTTGCGATTTGACGAAGGCGGAACTGTCGTCCAACGGTACGGTCGACGAGCGGCAGAAAGAGGCGGCCGAGGCGGCCCGGCGGCTTGGCGTGGCGCTTCGCCTCAACCTCGGGCTGCCGGACCGCGGCCTTTTGATCAGGGAAGAGGCGATTCGCCGCATCGTGTCGGTCATCCGCCGCTACCGCCCGCGCGTCGTCTTTGCTCCGTATTGGGTCGACCGTCATCCCGACCACGGGCAATGCGCCCGCCTTGTCGAGGAGGCGGTCTTTTCTGCCGGCATCCGCCGCTACGGCGCCGGGGAGCTTGGCGACGCCCACCGCGTCCGCGCTATGTATTATTACATGATCAATGCGTTTGAACGGCCGCATTTTCTGATCGATATTAGCGAGACGGTCGGCGACAAGCTGGCGAGCCTGCGCGCGTATGAAAGCCAATTTGAAAAGCGGCCCGGTTCGGTGGACACGCCGCTGACAAACGGCTACATCGAGACGGTGGAAAGCCGCGAGCGTTGGTTTGGCCAGCAAATTGGCGCTGCCTATGCCGAAGGGTTTTTGTCCAAAACGCCGATTCATCTTTTTGATTTATTCGAGGGGGCGCGATGAAGCTGAAAATCGGGATTGTTTGTTATCCGACAGTCGGAGGCTCAGGGGTCGTTGCCACCGAGCTCGGCAAGCTGCTGGCCGAAAAAGGGCATGAGATCCATTTTATTTCCTCGAGCATGCCGTTTCGGTTGAACAAAGTATATGGAAACATTTATTACCATGAAGTGAACGTCAATCAGTATTCGGTCTTTCAGTATCCGCCGTACGATTTGGCCCTTGCCAACAAAATCGCGGCGGTGGCCAAGCGCGAACGGCTCGATGTGCTTCATGCCCATTACGCCGTCCCGCACGCCGTTTGCGCCGTGCTGGCGCGGCAAATGGTCGGCGAGCTGCCGATCGTCACGACGCTGCACGGCACCGATATTACCGTCTTGGGTTATGATCCGTCGCTGTCTGACATGATCAAGTTCGGCATTGAGCAGTCCGATATCGTCACCGCGGTGTCTGACGCCCTCGTGCGGCAGACGTACGAGCTGCTCGATGTGCAAAAACCGATCTATACGGTGTACAACTTTGTCGACGAACGCGTGTACCGCCGTCGGGAGGCCGGCCATTTGCGGCGGGAATACGGCATCAGTGAACAGGAAAAGGTCGTGATCCATGTCTCCAACTTTCGGAAAGTGAAGCGCGTGCCCGATGTCGTGCGGGCGTTTGCCATCGTCCGCCGCCATATGCCGGCCAAGCTCTTGCTTGTCGGCGACGGCCCAGAAATGACCGTCGTCTGCCGGCTTGTCAAAGAGCTCGGGCTCAACGGCGATGTCCGATTTTTGGGGAAACAGGACAAACTCGAAGAGCTGTACTCGATCAGCGATGTGATGATGCTCTTGTCGGAAAAAGAAAGCTTCGGGCTCGTCCTGCTCGAAGCGATGGCGTGCGGCGTTCCGTGCATCGGCACCGCCATCGGCGGCATTCCGGAAGTGATCGAAGACGGAAAAAGCGGGTTTTTATGTCCGCTTGGCGATGTTGAAGAAGCGGCTCGGCGGACGCTTATGCTGCTGACCGACCGCCGCCTTCATCAAGAGATGGCGCGCCAGGCCGTGCAAATGGTCGAGCAAAAGTTTCGTTCGTCCGACATCGTCGGGCAATATGAACAGCTGTACATTTCGCTCGCCGCAAGGAAGGTGAAATGATGAAACCGCCGTTTCAAGAGGCGCTCGGCATCATTCAACAGCTGAAACAGCATGGCTATGACGCCTATTTCGTCGGCGGAGCGGTGCGTGATTTGCTGCTTGGACGCCCGATCGGCGATGTGGATATTGCGACAAGCGCCTTGCCGGAAGACGTTATGGCGATTTTTCCAAAGACGATCGATGTCGGCTCGAAACACGGCACGGTCGTCGTTGTCCATAAAGGAAAAGCGTATGAAGTGACAACATTTCGCACGGACGGCGACTATGAGGACTACCGCCGTCCGGAGTCGGTGACGTTTGTCCGCTCGCTTGAGGAAGACTTAAAACGGCGCGATTTTACGATGAATGCCATCGCCATGGACGAATATGGGGCTATCATTGATCCGTTTGGAGGGCGAGAGGCGATTCGCCGGCGAATCATTCGCACCGTCGGAGAGGCGGAAAAGCGGTTTCGTGAAGATGCGCTTCGCATGATGCGGGCCGTTCGCTTTGTCAGCCAGCTCGGATTTGCGCTTGCGCCGGATACGGAACAGGCGATCGTCCAAAACGCTCCGCTTTTGGCCCACATTTCAGTCGAGCGGATGACGATGGAGATGGAAAAGCTGCTCGGCGGTCCGTTTGCCGCCAGGGCGCTGCCGCTGTTGGCCGAAACCGGATTGAACGCTTACTTGCCTGGTTTGGCAGGGAAAGAGAAGCAACTGCGTCTGGCGGCGGCTTATCGTTGGCCATGGCTTGCCGCGCGCGAAGAACGGTGGGCGCTTTTGTGCCATGCGCTTGGTGTGCAGGAAAGCCGGCCGTTTTTGCGCGCGTGGAAGCTCCCGAACAAAGTGGTCGACGAAGCGGGCGCCATTTTGACGGCGTTGGCTGACATTCCACGGCCGGAAGCATGGACGAACGAACAGCTGTTTTCCGCCGGCCTTGAGCGGGCGCTCTCGGTGGAAACAGTGCGCGCCGCCTTCACCGGCGCGCCGCCTGGGCCATGGCATGAGAAACTGCGCCGCCGCTTTGCCTCCTTGCCGATCAAAACGAAAGGGGAGCTGGCGGTCAACGGAAAAGACGTGATCGAATGGGTCGGGAAACCGGCCGGCCCGTGGGTGAAAGAGGCGCTGGACGCCATATGGCGGGCGGTCGTCAACGGAGAAGTCGAGAACGAGAAGGAGCGGATTTACGCATGGCTCATGGAGCGCAATCGGACACGCGAAAAAAACTGTTAGAGCTGTTTGCCGAAGCGAACGGCGAGTTTTTGTCGGGACAAAAAATCAGCGAACGGCTCGGCTGTTCGCGGGCGGCCGTATGGAAACACATCGAGGAGCTGCGCAAAGAAGGCTTTGAACTCGAAGCGGTGCGCCGCCTTGGCTATCGGATCGTAAGCACGCCGGATAAGGTGACGGCGAATGAAATCCAGCTCGGCCTGAAAACGGAAACGCTCGGCCATACGATCCATTTTTTCGAGGAAGTCGATTCCACGCAGCGCATCGCCGCCAAGCTGGCGTACGAAGGGGCGCCGGAGGGGACGCTGGTCGTCGCGGAAGAGCAAAAAGCCGGCCGCGGGCGCCTCGATCGGAAATGGTTTTCTCCGAAAGGAACCGGCATTTGGATGAGCCTTATTTTGCGCCCGCCCATCCCCCCGCAGCGGGCGCCGCAATTGACGCTGCTTGTGGCGGTGGCCATTAGCCAAGCCATTCAAGAAGTGACCGGGCTTGTCCCGGATATTAAATGGCCGAACGACATTTTGCTTCACGGCAAAAAAGGCGTCGGCATTTTAACCGAGCTGCAGGCCGATCCCGACCGCGTCCACTCGGTCATCGTCGGCATCGGCATTAACGTCAATCAAACAGCGGAACAATTTCCCGAGGACATTCGCGCCATCGCCACGTCGCTTGCCATTGAAAAAGGCGAACGCATCAAGCGTGCGCCGCTCATTCAAGAAATTTTGCTCCGCATCGAGCGGCTGTATAAGCAATATTTGGCGCACGGCTTCCGCCCCATCAAGCTTCTTTGGGAAGGGTATGCGGTTTCGATCGGCAAGCCGGTGACGGCAAGAACGCTGGGCGGCACGATTCGCGGCATCGCCCGCGGCATCACCGAAGACGGGCTGCTCATTCTCGAAGATGAGGAGCAAAACACCCATTATATTCACTCAGCCGATATTCAGTTGTAAATTGCCACTAGAAAAATTGTGACAATTTTGTTAAAATACAAGGCGAGGAAAGGGCAGTATCTTTGTCAAGAAAGAGCTGCACCGAGGCTGGCAACATGAATAAATGGTTGAGACGATCTGCCTTGATCCTTACTCGAAGGACTGGGACAGAGGGGTGAACGAAACCGACGGCGGTTTATGGCGTCCTTCTTTCTCAAGGCGGGAAAGAAGGACGTTTTGTTTCGGTCGCGTCACCTCCTCTGCAACAAAAGGGGAGGGAGTCAATGTGAAGACGAAAACGGATTTTTTTCGCATGAAACAGACAGGCGAGCCCATCGTCATGGTGACCGCCTATGATTTTCCATCGGCCAAGCTCGCGGAGCAAGCCGGGGTGGACATGATTTTGGTCGGCGACTCGCTCGGCATGGTCGTGCTCGGCTATGACTCGACGATTCCGGTGACGGTTGAGGACATGATTCATCATACGAAGGCGGTGCGGCGGGGCGCGCCCAACACGTTTGTCGTCACGGACATGCCGTTTATGTCCTACCATGCGTCGAAAGAGGAAGCGTTGCAAAACGCCCGGCGCATCATGCAGCAGTCGGGGGCGAACGCCGTCAAAGTGGAAGGAGCCGATGAAGTTACCGGCGTCATCGCCGCGTTGACGAAAGCCGGCGTGCCGGTCGTCGCCCACCTCGGGCTGACACCGCAGTCGGTCGGCGTCCTCGGCGGCTACAAAGTGCAAGGCAAAGATGCGGAAAGCGCCAAAAAGCTTATGGATGATGCGAAACAGTGCGAACAAGCGGGCGCGATCGCCTTGGTGCTCGAATGCGTGCCAAGGCAGCTTGGCGCCGCCATTGCCCGGGAGCTTCATATTCCTGTCATCGGCATCGGCGCCGGGGCCGAGGTGGACGGCCAAGTGCTCGTGTATCATGATGTGCTCGGCTACGGTGTTGACCGTGTGCCGAAGTTTGTCAAACAATACGCCGTCATTCAAGATGCCGTCGTCCAGGCATTGGCCAACTATGTCGCCGATGTCAAACTGCGACAGTTTCCAGAGCCGGCGCACGCGTTTACCATGAAGGAAGAAGAATGGATGGCGTTATACGGAGGAAAGCAATGATGATCGTTGTCGACCGCATTGCGACAATGCAGGCGTTGATGCGCCAATATCGCCGCGAAGGAAAAACGATTGGGTTCGTCCCGACGATGGGCTATTTGCACGATGGGCACGCCGCGCTCATCGACCGGGCGCGCGAAGAGAACGATATCGTTGTGCTCAGCATTTTTGTCAACCCGCTTCAGTTTGGACCGAACGAAGATTTTGCCCGCTACCCGCGCGATTTTGAGCGCGACCGGCGCATCGCCGGCCAGCATGGCGTGGACGTATTGTTTCACCCGGAGGCGGACGAAATGTATCCGGCGCCGCTCTCGGTGCAAGCGGTCGTCAAGGCGCGCACCGATGTGTTGTGTGGGCGGTCGCGGCCCGGCCATTTCGACGGCGTGGCGACCGTGCTCATTAAGCTGTTCAATATCGTCATGCCGGACCGCGCCTATTTCGGGATGAAAGACGCCCAGCAGGTGGCCGTTGTCGCCGGCTTAATCCGCGACTTTAATTTTCCGATCGAGCTCGTGCCGGTGCCGACGGTGCGCGAGACCGACGGGCTGGCGAAAAGCTCGCGCAACGTTTATTTATCGCCGCAGGAGCGAAAGGAAGCGCCGGCGCTCTACGAGGCGCTTAAGGCCGCAGCAGCGGCTGTTGACCGCGGGGAGCGGAACGCGGAAGCCATCCGCCGCCTCGTGCGGGAGCATATTGAGGCGCATACGCATGCGGAAATCGATTATGTTGAAGTATGCTCATATCCCGATTTAACGCCGCTTTCGGCGCTCGCCGGAACGGTGCTCATTGCGGTTGCCGTCCGGTTTGCGGGCGCCCGCTTGATCGATAACATCATGGTCGAGTTGCCTGCAGCGGACAGGCGAGGGGAGTAAAGGGGGGGATCGTCCATGTTTCGTACGCTCATGAACGCCAAAATTCATCGCGCCCGTGTGACGGAAGCGAACCTGGATTACGTCGGCAGCATTACCATCGATGAAGATATTTTGGACGCCGTCGGCATGGTGGCTAATGAAAAAGTGCAGGTGGTCAACAATAATAATGGAGCCCGCTTTGAAACGTATATCATCCCCGGGGAGCGCGGCAGCGGCGTCTTTTGCCTAAACGGCGCGGCCGCCCGCCTCGTGCAAAAAGGGGATATCATCATCGTAATTTCGTATGCGCTCGTTCCGGAAGAAAAAGTCGCCGCGCATCGTCCGAAAATCGCCATTATGGACGAACACAACCGGATCGCGCAGCTTATCGCCGAAGAGCCGGCACATACGATTTTATAATGTGGTCAAAAAGGGGCTTTCCGCCCCTTTTCGTTTTGAGGTGATCGTTTATGGCAATGCGCTTTGTCATTATTGATTTGGAGACAACCGGAAACGGGCCGAAAAAGGGCGACCGGATCATCCAGCTCGGCATGGCGGTGGTGGAAGGCCGCTCAATCGTGGCGCGGTTTGCCAGCTTTTTCAACCCTGAACAGCCGATCCCGCCATTTATCCAACAGCTGACCAATTTCCGGCGCCGTTTCGCTACGAGGAACAGGCTGCGCTCTTTGTGCCGGCGGACATGCCGCTCGCTTCCGCTGTTTCGGTCGAGACGTATGCCGAGGCGGCAGCGGCGGCCATCACAGCGGTCGCCCGGCGCGTCGGCCGGCGGCTGCTTGTGCTGTTTCCATCGTACGAATTGTTGAAAATGACCGTCGAGGCGTTAAAAAACGACGAGGCGGACGAACCATTTGTCTTGATCGCTCAAGGGGTGCAAAGCGGCAGTCCGGCCAAGCTCATCCGGACGTTTTTGCAGTTTGAGCGCGCTGTGCTGTTTGGGACGAGCGGTTTTTGGGAGGGGGTCGATTTGCCGGGGGATGCGCTTGATGCGCTCATCATCGCGCGTTTGCCGTTTGCTCCTCCGGACGATCCGGTGATGGAAGCGAAAAGCGAACGCATTCGTGCACGGGGAGGCGATCCGTTTTATGAGCTGTCGCTTCCCGAGGCCGTCCTCCGATTGAAGCAAGGCGTCGGCCGTCTTATCCGCACCGAGCGCGACAAGGGAGTGGTGTTCGTCCTTGACCGCCGGTTGACGAACGCCCCGTACCGAGCGGACTTTCTCGCGTCGCTGCCGCCGCTTCCTGTGCATGAGGGTGGACTTTTGGAGCTGCTCGATGCGGCGGACGCCTGGCTTTGGCAAGGCCGCCGGCCCAATGGCGTTTAGGGCATGTCGTCGCTTCCTTCTCATAAAGAGAGGGGAAACGGTGCAATCTAAAGATGGCAGGCAGCAAAAAAATTCCCCGCATCGAGCGGGGGCGGAAGGAAGCAAATTTGCGTTGGCGGTGTAGGCGGGCAAATTTGTTATGAAATGGTCGAACAAACCTGCTATAATAGGGAAGAAGCACAACTGCGATGCTGGCAGCCTGCGGCTTTCGCTGCCTGGCTGCAGATCTGCTGTATTTGTATTGTTGCCGGAGCCGCCGGCCTGTATAAGTAACAAAATTTGCGCCGCACAGGAGGAAGCGACGAAAATGGAAAGCAAAATTGAAGTGCTCGCCACCGTCAAAGTTCAGCATTCCGACGATTTGTACAAAATTGTCGACTGCTTGAACCGGACGCTGAAGCGCAACAATTTAATGTTTGGCCTTGCTTTGGATGAGAACGACAAACGGCAGGCCGTCTTCACGATTTACCGGACGTGATCGCGATGAAAAAATGGGGATGGTTGGCTCTCCTTTTTTTTGGTTTCCTCATTTGGCAGGCATGGTCGATTTATGGAGAGGCGATGGCGCCCAAACGGTCCATGGCGGAACACGCGCTTGCGCGGGCGAGGGAGGCAGTCGGATTGATTGACGTCAAGAAAGTCTATACATATTATGGGGATGAAGCGTACACTGTATTCATCGGCCGGACGAAGCAAGAAAAAACGGACGTCGTCGTTTGGGTGCCGGAAAAAGGAGGAAATGTCGTCGTCAAGCGGGCGGACAGCGGCATCAGCGAAGCAAAAGCGCGCGCCATTTTAGAGCGCGACCGCCGCCCGCAGCAGATCATTGACGCGACGCTCGGCATGGAAAAAGGCGTGCCTCTTTGGGAGTTGACATATATCGATTCGGAAGGAAGGTATTCGTTTTATTACCTTCATTTCACCGATGGCGCGTTCTTGAAGAGGTACAGTTTTCAACGATGAGGACATGAGGGGGAAGAAGCGATGAAATTGGCAAAACGGGTGGCGTCGCTGACGCCATCGGCGACATTGGCCATTACGGCGAAAGCGAAAGAATTGAAAGCGGCTGGATACGACGTGATCGGCCTCGGGGCCGGAGAGCCGGATTTCAATACGCCGCGGCACATTCTCGATGCAGCGGTAAGAGCGATGAACGAAGGGCATACGAAATATACGCCCTCGGGTGGGCTGCCGGCGCTGAAGGCGGAAATCATCAAAAAGTTTGCCCGCGACCAAGGGCTTGAGTATGAGCCGGCGGAAGTGATTGTATGCGTCGGGGCGAAGCACGCCCTTTACACCCTCTTTCAAGTGCTGCTCGACGAGGGCGATGAGGTCATCATCCCGACGCCGTATTGGGTCAGCTACCCGGAACAAGTGAAGCTCGCCGGCGGCGTTCCCGTTTATGTGGAAGGGCTGGAACAACACGATTTCAAAATTACGCCAGAGCAGCTGAAGCAGGCGATCACGCCGCGGACGAAGGCGGTCATCATCAACTCGCCGAGCAACCCGACCGGCATGATTTACACGGCCGAAGAACTGAAGGCGCTCGGTGACGTTTGCTTAGAATACGGCCTCTTGATCGTCTCCGACGAAATTTATGAAAAGCTGATTTACGGCGGAGCGAAGCATGTCTCGATCGCCGAGCTGGCGCCGGAGCTGAAAGCGCAGACCGTCATCATCAACGGGGTGTCGAAGTCGCATTCGATGACGGGATGGCGCATCGGGTATGCGGCAGGTCCAAAAGAAATCATCAAAGCGATGACCGACTTGGCGAGCCACAGTACATCCAACCCGACGTCAATCGCCCAATACGCGGCCATCGCCGCGTACAGCGGCCCGCAGGATCCGGTGGAAGAAATGCGCCGGGCGTTTGAAGAGCGGCTCCATATCATTTACGACAAGCTTGTGCAAATTCCAGGGTTTACATGCGTCAAGCCGCAAGGGGCGTTTTACTTGTTCCCGAACGCCCGCAAAGCGGCGGAGATGGCGGGCTGCCGCACGGTCGACGAGTTCGTCGCCGTCTTGCTCGAAGAGGCGAAAGTCGCCCTCGTGCCCGGCTCCGGGTTTGGAGCGCCGGACAATGTCCGCCTGTCGTATGCGACTTCGCTTGAGGCGCTGGAAACGGCGGTGGAACGCATCCGCCGATTCATGGAAGCGCGCGCGTAACCAAATCCACGCGGGGCAGGGTATATAGATGCAATTTGAAGATTTACCATTTGCAGCTTTTATCGACTGTCAGGCGACCGAACAACGCCGCTTCACAGACCCATATATGGGTCTGTGAAG
>NZ_PIJF01000027.1:0-40125 GCF_002809985.1 Geobacillus sp. WSUCF-018B | reverse complement strand
ATCGAGTTCTTTCCGCTACCTAGGGCATTTTCTATGACCGAAATGCCCTATTTGTGCTGGGCTTTTTTATACACTAGCACTGGGGTGAATAGTTACGAATGAAAAATGAAAGTAGTGAAACCTGCGACACAATCGAGGAAGCTAAAAAGGTGGCGGCCGAGCGCGGATGGATGACAGAAAACTGACGGAAAAGTGAAGGAAAAATGACAGAAAGATGGTTCATCACCACAACATGTACTTGACAAGCGGGGGATTTTCTTGAGCCGCCGTGTACGAAAAATCTGATTTACTGATTTTTCCTTATAAGTACAGAGAAGGCGTGTTCTGAAATAGTCAAGTACAACTTTCGGTGAAGAGCCTAAATTTTGCTGTTTTTCTTTACATTTCCAATTTATTCTGATAAAATTGTATTAGATTAAAAAAGAGAAATCCCATACAAGAGCGTCTTCATTTTACAACGGATCAAGCGGAAATTCAAAAGCAATATACGGCGATCTTGTTCTTGGTATCAGCGCAACTGTCTGGCGGCTCTAAATGTATTGTAGCGCTGAAATCGTCATTTGTTAAAGCAAGGAAATGGGTCATAATCGCCATTCATATTCTTGGAAAGTTGTTTTGTTTTACTTCGGAACGAGCAGGGTATCAGTATGTCATTGGAAACTTATTCACTAGGGAGATGTTCCCTGAACGCTCTCGATATAACTGTTGTTGTCGGTTGCTCCGTTTTTCCGTTAAATAGAGTTTTTCTAATAGATCCGTCACCAACTAGCGAGGCACGGACAACATCATGCCTATGCTGTTGTGGAGATCTTGTCCCTCTTGCGCTGTGTCATCACGTGAGGCGTTAATGTTCAACTAGCACCACGGATTTTCCTTATTTTTTTCAAGATGGCAGTATAGATGGGGCAGCTGCTTTTTTTCTGCAGGAGAGGGCTAGGATCATTCCGCGATGTAGGAGGAGAGCTTGATGGATAAACACCAACAAGCCATTATCACCGTTTCAGCCTATATTACGAATGACACGGGAGAGGTTTTGCTTGTTAAAAGCTATGACCGCTCCGATACGTGGGAAATGCCGGGTGGACAAGTTGAACCAGGCGAGCCGCTCGATCGGGCCGTTCATCGTGAGGTGCATGAAGAGACTGGCGTTGACATCCGTCTCATTGGGGTCAGCGGCGTGTATTACAATGAAACTAAAAATATCATAAACATTGTATTTAAAGCGACATATGTGAAAGGAAACGTTTCTCCCCAGCCTGAGGAAATTCAAAAGGCGAAGTTTGTGTTGATCGATGAGTCGAATATTGATGAATATGTGACATGGCCGCATTTGAAATCGCGGGTGCTCGATGCGATGAAAAGGGGATGCTCTGTTCCTTATGAAGCATGGGTCATGAATCCGTCGCGATTATCTGCAAGAGTGGGAAGGTGAAGTGCTGTAAATTCATAGTTGTCAAATGCTAAACGCTGCATTATTATAAAAATGTCCATATCCCATAACTGAATCCATTCGCAGCAAGGCGCCGAAACGGCTTAATAGGGAATCCGGTGGGAATCCGGAGCTGTCCCCGCAACTGTCAATGCGGACGAAATGAAATCGCCACTGTACGGACAGATGGCTTGCGCTGTTTTCCGTACGGGAAGGCTTCAGAGTAGGATGAAGCATGAGCCAGTAGACCTGCCTTGCTTGCCGCAGTTTCCGAATCTTCGGGGGGTGAGACGTGGAAACAGTCGTACAGGGCATTGTTGTGCCCATTGGCGGTCTGTTTCGTGCTCATTCCCCGTTCGGACGGAATGGGCTTTTTTGTTGTACATACATCATCGAAGGGGGAATGACGGATGAAACGTTGGACATGGCCGGCGGTGGTGGCGGTGTTCTTCCTTTTGGCCGCCGTGCTCGTCGGCTGCGGCGGGGCGAATGGCAGCACCGAGCCTGCGAAAAAAGAAGAACCGAAAACGGAACAAGCGGCGTTTCCGGTGACGGTGAAAGACGGGCTTGGCGAGGATGTCACGATCAAAGCGGAACCGAAAAAGATCGTCTCGCTCATCCCGAGCAATACGGAAATCGCCTATGCGTTGGGGTTGGGCGATAAGATCGTCGGCGTCAGCGATTTTGACAATTATCCGGAAGACGTCAAAACGAAAACGAAAATCGGCGGCATGGAATTCAACGTCGAGAAAATCATTTCGCTCAAACCGGATCTCGTCTTGGCCCACGCGTCAAGCGCCCATAACTCGCGCGATGGCCTCAAGCAATTGAAAGACGCCGGCATCACCGTGCTTGTCGTCAATGACGCGAAGTCGTTCGACGATGTGTATGCGTCCATCGAATTGATCGGCAAAGCGACCGGGACGACAGACAAAGCGAAGCAAGTGATTGATGAGATGAAAGAGAAGCTTGCGAAAATCAAAGAAAAAGCGAAACAAATCCCGGCGGACAAACAGGCCAATGTCTGGATTGAAGTGTCGCCGCCGCCGCAAATTTATACGGCCGGCAAAGGGACGTTTATGGATGAGATGCTTCAAGTGATTTCGGCGAAAAACGTCGCCGGCAGCTTGGAAGGCTGGCCGATGGTGACGGAAGAAAAAGCCGTGGCCTATAAGCCGGATGTCATCATCACGACATACGGCGGAGCGAAGCAAGTGTTGGCGCGCGCCGCTTGGAAAGACGTGCCGGCGGTGAAAAACAAGCGGGTGTATGACGTCAACACCGACTTAGTAAGCCGACCGGGTCCGCGCCTTGTCGAAGGGGTCGAGGAACTTGCCAAAGCCATTTACCCGGATGTGTTCAAGTAAAATGTGGATGTATATATTGGCCGTTACCGCGGCCGTGTTATCGCTTCTCGTAGGGATATCGACAGGATCGCTGTCGATTCCCTTTTCTTCTATTGTCCGCATTTTGGCGGCTGAATGGTTCGGAGCGGCGCTGCCTCGCCACATTCCGGCTGATTGGGTGCCGATCGTGATGGCGATCCGCTTGCCGCGCGTCGTGCTTGCGTTTTTGGTCGGGGCGTCATTGGCGCTGGCCGGGGCCGCGTTTCAAGGGCTGTTAAAAAATGCGCTCGCCGATCCGTACACGCTCGGCGTCTCGTCCGGCGCGTCGGTCGGGGCGGTGCTCGTCATCTTTCTCGGCTGGCAATGGCCGTTCTTTGGCACGTTCACGCTGCCGGTCGTGAGCATCTTGTTTGGCATGGCGACGCTTGCCGCCGTTTTGGCGTTCACTCGCGCTGTGGAGCGGCGCATGTCGGTTGAGACGATCATTTTAGCCGGCATTATCTTCGGCGCGTTTTTCAGCGCGTTCATTTCGCTCATGATCGCGTTGACCGGGGAAGAATTGCGGCAAATCATCTCATGGCTGATGGGGAGCGTGGCGATGCGCGGCTGGAAATACAGCGGGCTGTTGCTGCCGTTTTTTCTCGTTGGGGCCGCAGTGCTCATCGCCAACAGCCGCGAGTTGAACGCGTTTGCCTTTGGCGAGGCGGCGGCGCTTCATGTCGGCGTTGATGTTACGCGCCGAAAAGTCATCATTTTGACGGCAGCGGCGCTGCTCACCGGCGCGGCGGTGTCGGTGTCAGGGACGATCGGCTTTGTCGGGCTTGTCGTTCCGCATATGGTTCGGCTTGTGTGCGGGCCGAACTACCGAGTGCTGTTGCCGCTGTCGCTCTTGTACGGCGGTGCGTTTCTTGTGCTTGCCGATGTGGCGGCGCGGACGATCATTGAACCGCGCGAACTGCCGATCGGCGTTATTACGTCGCTGATCGGCGCTCCGCTGTTTGCCGTCTTGTTTTTCCGAAAAACGAAACGAAAGATGGGATGACGATGCTCGAGGTGCGGGCCGTATCGCATCGATACGGGCAGCAACAAGTGCTTGATGGTGTGACGTTTGCCGTGGAAAAAGGCGAAATATTCGGCATCTTAGGGCCGAATGGCAGCGGGAAAACGACTTTGATCAAACTCATCAGCAAAGAGCTGCCGCTAGCAAGCGGGGAGATCGTCATCGATGGCCGAAAGCTCTCGGCGCTGTCTGCGAAGCAATGGGCGCGGATGGCCGCCGTCTTGCCGCAGACAGCGGAGGCGGCGCCCGGCTATACGGTGAGGGAAACGGTGGCGCTCGGCCGCTATCCTCATCAGCGCGGCTTCTTTCCGACGTGGACGGAGGACGATGAAGCCGCCCTCCGAGACGCACTTGCGGCCGTCGGCCTGACGGGGAAAATCGATGAACCGCTCGAACGATTGAGCGGCGGCGAGCGGCAGCGCGCCTATTTGGCCCGCGCACTCGCCCAAGAGCCCAAGCTGCTCTTGCTCGATGAGCCGACGAACCATATGGATGTGAGCGGCCAAGTCCGGCTTTTGGACCGGCTCGCCGAAGCGGCGCACGCCCGCGGCTTGACGGTCGTCGCCGTTTTCCACGATATGAATGCGGCGAGCTTGTATTGCGATCGGGTGCTCGTGCTGAACAAAGGGAAAATAGCCGCGCTCGGCGCCCCTGCGGATGTCATGACGCCGGCGTTGCTTGAGGAAGTGTTTGCCGCGCCGATTGTGCGTCTGGCCCATCCGGCGTCGGCAACGCCGATGTTTTCGTTCATGCCGAACAAGAAGCAAGGGGAATCGCCGGTCGGCGGGCTGCGGCTTTCCTTTCTTGATGACGCCGCTGTGCTTACTGCGGCCGCGCCGCTTCGCGTCCTGTCCTCGGCATTGATCGGCGCCGGATTTCAATGGGCGACCCATTTTGTCAACCGCCATGTCGGGCTCGATTACGATTGCAGTGATGCGGAAGGAGACATGCGCCGCTATTTGGAGCAGCACGGGTTTCCGCCGGAACGAACGGTTGGCATGATGACGGCGGTTGATGTCCGGGATGCTGTTTGGCTTCAGAAAGAAGGGGAAGCGTTTTCGGTTGCGGTCATGGCGACCGCTGGCGTCGGCAATGCCGTCGATGCCGCTCGGGCGTGGCAGCATCAGCCGCTAGCGGCAAGACCGGGGACGATCAACATGGTGGTGGTCATTGACGGAGTGCTGACGGAAGCAGCGTTTGTCCAGGCGGTGATGACAGCGACAGAAGCGAAGGCAAAAGCGCTCGCCGACTGTTCGGTTTGCGACCCGGAAACCGGGACGCTTGCCACCGGTACGTCGACCGATTCGCTCGCTGTGGCGGCGACGCAAACCGGGCAGGTCTTTGCCTATGCCGGAACGGCGACGGAGCTTGGCCGGGCGCTCGGCCGGCTTGTGTATGAGGCAACAGTTGAGGCGCTTGGCCGCTGGGAGAAGCGGAGGAAACGGCGATGACCCATTTGGCCGCATTGACGTTGGCGCTGTTTCTCGATGCCCTCGTGGGCGATCCGCGCTGGCTGCCGCATCCGGTGCGCGGGATGGGAATGATGATTGCGTGGCTTGATCGCCGCTGGAATCAAGGAACAAAGCGGCGGACGAAAGGGGCGGCGGCCGTGGCGGTCGTGTTGGCCGCTGTTTACGGGATATCGGCGTTCATCGTTTATGTGGGCTACGCGCTGTCCGTATACGTAGGGGTGGCGATCGAGGCGGCCCTCATTTTCACCGCCATTGCGACGAAAAGCCTCGCTGAAGCGGCTGAGGACGTGCGCCGGCCGCTGGAAGCAGGCGATCTTCCTGCGGCGCGCCGCGCGCTGTCCATGATCGTCGGCCGCGACACCGAGCGGCTCGATGAAGCCGGCATCACCCGCGCCTGCGTGGAGACGGTGGCGGAAAACACGAGCGACGGCATCACCGCTCCGCTCTTTTATGCGGCCTTGGGCGGTGCGCCGCTCGCGTTATTGTACCGGGCGGTGAACACGTGTGATTCCATGATTGGCTACAAAAATGAGAAGTATCGCGAATTTGGCTGGGCGGCCGCGCGGCTGGACGATGCGCTCAACTACATTCCAGCGCGGCTGACGGCGCTTGTGATGGTGTTGGTCTTTGGCGGCCGCCGCTTTCGTTTGGCGCTGTCGATCTTATTTCGCGATGCCCGCCGCCACCCAAGCCCGAACAGCGGCTGGCTTGAGGCGGCGATGGCCGGGCTGCTTGGGGTGCAGCTCGGCGGAACGAATACATACGGCGGCGTGGTCTCGAGGAGGCCGACGCTCGGTGACCCGGCCGCCCCGCTTCGCGCCGCCCACATTCGCCAAGCGGTCCGCATCATGATTGGAACGGTGCTAGTGTTTACATTATTGCTATGGATTGGGGGGATAATCGTTGCGTTGGCCGGCGCATGGGGCGAATCCGCGCGCGTTGTATGAGCAATGCGGATTGGCCCCTCCAGACGAATACATTGATTTCAGCGTCAATACGAATCCGTACCGGCTGCCGCCGTCAGCTTGGCCGAGCGGTGAGGAGTGGATTCGCTGGGCCGGGGAGTATCCGGATTCGGAAGCGAAGGCGCTCAGGGAGCTCGTTGCCAAGCAGGAGCAGATTCGACCCGGACAAGTGCTGATGACGAACGGGGCGGCGGAGGCGATTTATTTGTTGGCCGCGCTATTTGCCGGTCGGCGCGTCGGCATCTTGGAGCCGACGTTTTCCGAGTATCGGCGCGCCTGTCTCGCTTATGGATGCGATGTGGAGGGATTCGCGGCCGATGAAGCGCGGGGCTTTTCTTATGACTTGGATGAAGCGACTGCCTGGGCAGGCAAGCAAGACATTATCTTTTTATGCCATCCGAATAATCCGACGGGGACGGTGATGGAGGAGGGGGAATTGAGATCACTGGTGGACGCGGCGCACACGGCTGGCACCTATGTAATCATCGATGAAGCATTTTATCCGTTTTGGCGCGGCGGGTTTACGGCGATGCGCTGGTTGGGACGCTATCCGCGCCTCATTGTGCTTCGATCGTTGACGAAAATCCATCACCTGGCCGGCGCGCGCCTTGGTTATGTCGCTGCCGACGAGGCGGTGATCGCTTCGCTGAAAACGCATCAGCCGCCATGGAGCACAAACGGCATCGCCCAACAATTGGCGCTTCGTTTCATGACGATGGAATCGTTTGTCAAGTGGACGAAAGAACGGATCGCCGCCGAGCGGGAGCGGGTGTTTCGGTCGCTGCCTGCCGGGCGGTATGACGTCTCGCCATCGGTCGTGAACTTTTATTTGTTGTGTCCGTGTTCAGGACGGACAGAGGAGCTGTTTTTTCATTTGTTGAAGGAAGGGGTTGTGCCGCGCCATACGATGAATTTCCCGGGGCTTGACGGCCGCTACATCCGGCTCGCCGTCAAAACGCAGGTGGAGAATGACCGGCTGCTTGAGGCGCTTGAGAGGTGGGATGGATGATCGTGTTTGTGAGCGGCGCGGTGCGCAGCGGCAAAAGTGAAGCGGCAGAGGTGTGCGCCATCCGGCTGGCCGCTGGCGAGACGCTTCATTATGTTGCCACCGCCCGGGCTGCCGATGCGGAAATGGAAGAGCGCATTCGCCGCCATCAAGAGCGGCGCATGGGGATGACGGCGCCTTGGGTGGTGTGGGAAGCGCCGGAAGGGCCTGATCAGTTGTTGGCTGCACTTCGTCCGCCTGATGTTGTCCTCCTCGACTGCTTGACTATGTGGTGGGCGAATGTGTTATTTGCCGGAGATGAATGGAAAACAGAGGAAGGAGCGTTCGCCGCTGCCCGTTGCCTGCTCGACCAAGTGCGGGCGTGGGCGGCGGCATGCCGCGCTGTTGTCATTGTGTCCAATGAGTTGTTTTCTGGCGGCGTGCCGAATGACCTCGGCACATTTCGCTACATGAAAATGCTCGGTTGGCTTCATCAACAGTTGGTCGCGGAAGCAGAAGCCGCCGCCGTGGTGGAATGCGGTCTTCTTCGCGTGAAGAAAGGACGGTGGCCGCAATGAAGCGGGCATGGAATGGCTGGCTGCTGGCGCTGCAGCTGTTTACGATCATTCCCATCCAGCGTTCGATTGAATGGAATGCCCCGCATGTCCGCTGGCTTGTGCGCACAATGCCGCTGGCTGGAGCGCTGCTCGGGACGCTGGCTGCCTTGGTGTACGGCGCCTGTACGGCGCTTTCGTTCGGTCCGCCTTCTTTTTTGGCTCTCCTTCTTCTTTGGCTTGGCATTTGGCTTGCCGGCGGGCTGCACGCCGACGGCTTTATGGACGTGAGCGATGCCTTTTTTTCGTACCGGGACGCCAAGCGGCGGCAAGAGATCATGGCCGATTCGCGCGTCGGCGCGTTCGCTGTGTTGTCGCTCATTTGTTTGTTATCGTTCCGCTGGCTGTTTTTGCATGAAGCGATCAAAGCGGGCATTTCCCCTGCCCTGTTTATTGCCATTCCACTGCTGTCGAGAGCCGGGGCTGTCTGGCTTCTTTCCGCCGGCAAGCTGGCCAAATCGACAGGAATGGCGGCCTCGCTTCGCGAATATAGTTCATGGCGCGATGCAGCATGGGCGCTGGGATTGGCATGCCTTGTGCTTTTGCTTCTTCCGGCGGCGGGCGTTCCGCCGGCGGCGGTTGTGGTGTTGGCTGCGGCGATGGCGCTTTGTTCCCTCGCGGCAAAGCCGTGGGCGGAAAAGCAGTTTGGCGGCGTGAGCGGCGATGTGCTCGGCGCGCTCATCGAAGGGGGAGAGACGGTGCTATGGGGCGTCCTTTGGCTGTTACGCTCATCCGTCATGGGATGACGGAACTGAATCGGCGCGATGCATATATCGGCTGGACGGACGCGCCGCTTTCGGCCGCGGAACATAGCAGGCTGCGCCGTTTGCGGGTCGAGTGGCCATATCCGGTCGACTGCATCGTGACAAGCGATCTTCGCCGTTGCTGGGAGACGGCGGCGCTGCTGTTTGGCAGCCGCGAGCCGGACTGGTGTACGAGCGGATGGCGCGAGCTTTTTTTTGGCGTCTGGGAAGGGAAAACGTTCGCCGAACTCGAAACGGATCTCGCGTACAACCGATGGCTCGAGTCGCCATTTTCGACGGCGCCGCCCGCCGGAGAAAGCTATGTTTCGTTTCAAGCGCGCATCAAACGGGCGCTCGCCGAGACGGTTGCGTTGGCTGAGCGGATGGGCGCCCGCCATGTGGCGATCGTCACCCACAGCGGTCCGATCCGTTTCGTGCTTGAACAATATGCGCCGGACGTTCGCCCGTTTTGGGAATGGAAGGTGCCGTTTTCCGGCGGGTATACGCTCGAATCAACGATCGAGCGCTGGAAAGGGGGAGAACGGTGCATTTCGTTGTCGGCGGTGCGTTCCAAGGAAAGCGAAAATGGGTGCGGGAACGGTACGGAATAAGCGACGGTGTTCATATCGTATGGCATGACGGCTATCAGGGACCATACGGGTGGCCGGATGGCGCCAAGACGGCGAAAACAGTTGTCTTGGATGGGCTCGAAGCCGCCATCCGCCGCCTTCCGGACCCAGAGGAATGGGAGCGGTTTTTCTGCGCTTGGAAGCAGTGGGAGGAAGGAGCGGCCGGCCGCACGGTTGTCTGGATCGGGACAGACGTAACGCAAGGCGTCGTTCCGACTGACCGGCAAGAACGGCGCTGGCGCGACGCCGTCGGCCTGTGCTATCAACGGCTTGCCGCCGTATGCCATCGCGTCGACCGGCTTTGGTGCGGGTTGGCGGAACGATTAAAATAAAGGGGAGAGGAATTATGAAATTGTATACGCGGACTGGAGACAAAGGAAAAACAAGCTTAATCGGCGGGCGCGTCGATAAAGATCATTTGCGCGTCGAGGCGTATGGGACGATCGATGAGGCGAACTCGTTCATCGGCTGGGCGCTGGCTCTGCTCGCTGACGATGAACGGTTTCACGATCTTTGCGCCGAATTGCAAAAAATTCAGCATGAACTGTTTGACTGCGGCGGCGACTTGGCCATCGTCAACGGCAAGCTGCCGTATAAAGCGACCGAGGAGATGGTCGCCTTTTTGGAGCAGCGCATTGACGCCTATGTCCAAGAGGCGCCGCCGCTTGAAAAGTTTATTTTGCCGGGAGGGTCGAAGGCGGCTGCCGCGCTTCATCTGGCGCGCACGGTGACGAGAAGGGCGGAGCGGTGCATCGTTTCGTTGCAAAAAGCGGAGCCGATCAACGACGTTGTTCTGAAATATATGAACCGCCTGTCCGACTATTTATTCGCTGCCGCCCGGGTTGTGAACGCCCGCTTAGGGGTGAAGGATGTCGAATATGAGCGGAGCGCCATTGTGTTCCGCGACAAGGAGGAGAAACAATGAACCGCCGCTTGGCTTGGACGGCCGTTTGTTTGGCGCTTTCGGCGATCGGATCGTTCATCAAGCTGCCGACGTTTGTCGGCAGCATCGCGTTAGACAGCGCTCCGGCGCTTGTCGCCGCCGGGGTTCTTGGCCCGCGCGCCGGAGCGGCGGTTGCAGGGCTGGGGCACCTTATTTCGGCGGTGGTCGGCGGGTGGCGGCTCGGCCCGTTCCATTGGCTTGTCGCATTGGAAATGGCCGGGCTTGGCGCCCTGTTCGCCGTGCTGCATCGGCGGGGATGGAAAATCGGCAGCGCTGTCGTCTTTTTCATCGGCAATGCGTTTTTGGCGCCGTTGCCGCTTGCCGTTTCGTTCGGCTGGCCGTTTGTGCTTGCCGTCATTCCGCCGCTTTCCGCCGCCGCTTTGGTCAACGTGTTGATCGCGCTGGCCGTTGCCCCGGCGGTTGCCCGTTTGATGGCGAAGGCGGGGGCGCCGCATGCGTGATGTGCTCTTCCTTCCATTGACCGAAGGCAGAGAGCTCGCCATTGCCGTCGACGGCTCGGCGGCGGTCGGGGACAAGCCGGGTGATACGGTGCATGCTCCGGCGGAGACGGTCGCATATTTTGCCGCCCGCGTCGCCTTGATGGAATTGCTGAGCGTCGGGGCGGAAGCAAACGCCGTCGTCTTGCAAAACTTTATGGGGGATGACCGATGGGAAGCGCTTTGCCGCGGCATTGAACGAGTCTGCCATGAACTTTCTCTTCGCCTTCCGGTCACCGGCAGCACGGAATCGAATTTTTCCACCGTCCAGTCGGCGCTTGGCGTGATGGCGGTCGGAACGGTGGCGGCCGAACGGAAGCGGATCGGCGTCACGCCGGAGGGAGCGAAGTTTGCCGTCATCGGCCGCCCGCTCGTCGGCCCGGCCGTGCTGGCGCATCCTCAATGGGTCGCGCCGCTTTCGCTGTTTGTTGAGCTTCTCGCCTCTCCGTCTGTTTATGAGCTCGTCCCGATCGGTTCCAAAGGCATTTACTACGAATGGATGCAACTGTCGGCCGCCAACGGCCGCCAAGGGCGGGCCTGCGCCTGCCCGCTGCCGCTCTTTGCCTCTGGTGGTCCGGCGACGTCGTTTTTGATCAGCTATGACCGGGCGGCAGAGGGCGCATTGCGGAAGCGAGCCGGCCGCCTCTTTTTTCCGCTCTTTGCCGAGCGATAGCCGGTTCGCTCGGCCTTCTTCCTTTTTCGTCCAAAAAAATGGTTCCCTTTTTGCATGAGACCCGTTATCATGAAGATAATGGAATGGTTCGGCTTTGGTCCATGGAAACGAATAGGGGGAGAGACACGATGGACCCCGTTTTTGAACAGTTGTACGAAAAATATCACGATGATTTGTTTAATTTTTTATATTACATGGTGCGAAATCGAGAGCATGCCGAAGATTTAGTGCAAGAAGTGTATGTGAAAGTGCTGCGTTCGTACAAACGGTTTAAAGGGCAATGTAGTGAAAAGACGTGGCTGCTGTCCATTGCGCGCCATGTGGCGATCGATTTTTTTCGCAAGCAAAAACGACGCCAGTGGGTGAAGACATCGGAGTGGAGCGAGGAGCAGCTCGGCGCTGACGAGCCGATGCCGGAGGAAATCGCGATTCAAAACGAGGAAATTCAACTCATGTACCGCTGCTTGGCGCGCTGCACGGTCGACCAACAGCTTGTGCTCGTCCTCCGATTCATCCAGTCGCTGTCGATTGCTGAAACGGCAGCCGCGCTCGGCTGGACGGAAAGCAAAGTGAAAACGACGCAGCACCGCGCGCTGAAGGCGCTGAAACAACATATGGAGGAAGAGGCCGAACGGGAGGAGTGGCGGCATGAAAAAATTTCCCTGGAATGAGCGATGCATCGAACATAGCTTTGAGCAGCTGCCCATGGTGAAAGACCGGCGCACAAAAGAAGATGTTTACGAACGGCTTCAGCGCACCCAGCGCAAGATGCGCTGGAGACGGCGTTGGCTTTCGGCGGCATCGATGGCCCTCTTTCTTGCGGTTGTTGCTGTCGGAATGAATGCGGCCGCTCCGGAGCGCGCGGAACAGCAGCAGCGATCCTCTACCGTCAAAACGCTAGGAGCCGAGAGCGCTCCCCCCCAAGTTGAGACGATAATGGCCGCTGATGCGACGCCGGCGCAGGAAGATGCCGGCGTCATGGTGGTCGGCTTGCCTGATGCGGCAAACGGCCGGGTGGTGCCAGTGGCGGTTCCGCTCAGCGGCCGATTGGCCCCCGAAGAGCGGTTCACGGCAGCGCTGCGCGTGCTTGGGCGCTCTCCGCTGCGGGCAGCGTCCGCTTGGTTTGATGGAGTGGTCATTCAGCCGGCCGCCGGGGGGAAGGGGGAATGGACGGTGCACGTCCCGGCTCAGCACCGCGTGTTTTCGGCCAGCCGCAAAGAGCAGAAGCTGTTTGTCGACGCCCTCGTCGAAACAGCGCGGCAAATGGGGGAGCGGCGCCTCCGCTTTTTCACCGGAGAGAAGGAAGGGCTTGAGTTGCCGGCGCTCGGAATGGTAAAAGCGACAAAAATCAAGGAGCGGCAGCGAATGTATTATAAAAACAGCGCTTCGTTCGGCTATACAGTGCTCGTTCCGGCGCCGGGCAGCGCCCGCACGTTTCCGGAGGCGCTGCAGCAGATGAAAACATCGACGATCCGCGGGCTCGAGCCGGCCATTCCGCCGGGAGTAAACGTGGAGCTGGCTGATATGGATGCGCGGCATGCGACGGTCCGGATTCAGCTGACCGCTCAGCCACATGAAGAGGACGCGGCGCGCATGGCGGAGGCTGTGCTGCTGACAGCGAAAGAGTTTGGCTTCCGTGAGGTGACGTTTGCGGCTGACGGGTTGTCGAACTTGGGCTCGTATCCGGTTGGAATGCGAATCCGCGTGCCGGCCGGGCCGAACGCTCTGTTGATGGCGGCCGGCTGGTAGCCGCCGCCGTTTGCGTCGTTTTGTTACGATCTTCACTTTGTTGTTCTATCGGAGATGATATTGGCATAAGACATATATGGCGCAAAGAAGGCAAGGAGGGGTGGCAGATGGATGATCTCATGACACGGCTCTTGGCGGTCGCCGGCGTCGCGGTATGCGTCGGGCTGTTGTTTCTCGTCGGCGCGAACGGATGATTGGGTGATGATTCGCCAAACGGTTGTCCTTTCTTGCGGTGATGCGTTATAATGAAAAAAACAGCAGGAGGGGAGAAACACTGTGCTGACTGATTATCACAACCATTTGGAGCGGGGGACGCTGACGCTCGATTATTTGCGCCAGTTCACCGATGAAGCCGCGAAAAAAGGCATTCAGCATTTTGGCATTTCCGAGCATGCGTATCATTTTTACCAAACGAAAAACATTTTGTCCAACCCGTGGGTGGAGGCGCGCCGGTGCTACGATATGGCCGACTATGTCCGCTTGTTCCACGAAGCGTGGGATGCCGGAATCGACGTGAAAATGTCGATTGAAATGGATTACACTCCCGGCAAACATGAGGAAATGGCTGCGTTTATCCGCTCGTACGAGTTTGACTATGTCATCGGTTCGATCCATTGGGTCGACGATTTCGGCATCGACTTAGTCGAGTTCCGCCGTGAATGGGAACGGCGCGATTTGTATGATACATATCGCAAATACTTTGACCAAGTCGTAACGCTCGCCGAGTCGAACTTATTTGATATTATCGGCCATTTGGATTTGGTGAAAATTTTTAAATACGTTCCGGAAGATGAAGAGTTTTTGCTTGAGCAATACGACCGGGCAACGACAGCGCTCGCCAATTCGAAGACGTGCGTCGAGATCAGCACGGCCGGGCTGCGCAAGCCGGTCGGCGAGCTGTATCCCGATCCGCGGCTGCTGCAAATGTGCTATGACAAAGGCATTCCGATCGTGTTGTCCTCGGACGCGCACGTGCCGGGCGATGTCGGCGCCGACTTTGACAAGGCGGTTGAACTCGCCCGCAGCGTCGGCTATACCGAACTCATGACGTTCTCGAAAGGCGAGCGGAAAGCGGTGCCGCTCGGCTGAACGGAACTGACAAAACACGAGGGTGTCCCAAAAGGATCGGGACACCCTTTCTTAGTATGTAGGCGTAAAACAATCATGAAGAAACGATGCATTGTGTTTGGTTTAAGGAAAAACAACCTTTTGGGTCATGATCATCGCCTTTTCGCAAGAGGGAACTATACGATGCGAATGGCTGCTGTGGGGCTTGCTCGAACGAAAAACGCAGGCTCCTTTCTGGGAAGGCCTGCGTTTTTTGTATGATCTGCCCGCAGAAGCGGGTGGTTACGCTTCGAGCCGCTTCACCGTTTCGATGTCATCAATTTGCGCCAACGCCTGCAATACCTCATCATCAACCGGTTTGTCAAGCGATAAGATCATCATCGCCTTGCCCCCCGCTTCTTGGCGGCCGACTTGCATGGTGGCGATGTTGACGTTATGCGCCCCGAGCACGTTCCCGACTTTCCCGATCATCCCCGGGCGGTCGTGGTGCTGAATGTAAAGGAGATGGCCTTCCGGCGCGAAATCGATCGTGACGCCGTCAAAATGGACGATGCGGTCGCCGTAGTTCGGCACATGCGTTCCTTTGATCGTAAACGTTTTGTTCTCGCCATGGACGGTGAGCGAAATGCAGTTTGCATAGCCGTGCGTCTCATCAGAGAATTTTTCGCCGTATGTGATACCGCGCTCTTTGGCGACCATGGCGGCGTTTACCTCATTGACGGTGGAAGCGACGCGCGGCCGCAGGAAGCCGGCAAGCAAGCTGCGAGTGATGTACGTCGTTTCCAAATCGGCGACCGTGCCGGCGTAGGTGACCGACAGCTCTTGAACCGGAATGTTCATAAACTGCGAAGCAATTAAACCGAGCTTTCGGCCTAAATGATAGAATGCTTGAATTTTCTCATAGACGTCTTTCGACAGCGCCGGCAGGTTGATCGATGATGTGACCGGCTGCCCTTCAAAAAAGTGGAGCAGCTCTTCCGCGACTTGGGTGGCGACGTTCAGTTGCGCTTCAACCGTCGACGCCCCTAAATGCGGCGTAACGATGACATTATCAAACGCCAGCAGCGGGTGGTCGCCCGGGGGCTCCTGTTCAAAGACGTCGAGAGCGACACCGGCGACATGGCCGCTTTCCAAAAACGGAATGAGCGCCTGCTCATCAATAATGCCGCCGCGAGCACAGTTGATTAAGTATACCCCTTTTTTCGTCTTCGCCAAATTTTCCGTGCCAAGCAAGCCTCTTGTTTCTTTCGTCAGCGGTGTATGAACGGTGATGATGTCGGCGACTGCCAGCACCTCATCAAGTGAATGGATGGAGACGCCGAGCTTCTCCGCCCGCTCTTTCGTCAAAAACGGGTCGTAGACGTGCACGGTCATGCCGAACGCCCGTGCCCGCTTTGCTACTTCTGATCCGATGCGGCCGAAGCCGATGATGCCCAATTTCTTGCCGAACAGCTCGTTGCCGACAAACGCCGAGCGGTTCCATTCCCGCGATTTGACAGAAATGTGCGCTTGCGGGATGCGGCGGACGAGCGCAGCCATCATGGCAAACGTATGCTCTGCGGCGGAAATCGTATTGCCGTTCGGCGCGTTAATGACGACAATGCCGCGTTTCGTCGCGGCGTCGACGTCAATGTTGTCGACGCCGACCCCGGCGCGGCCGACAATTTTCAGCTTCGGCATTTTCGCCAACAATTCTTCCGTCACTTTCGTTGCGCTGCGCACAAGCAAGGCGTCAAACGTGTGCAATTCGTCCTCCGCTTCGCTCACGTTTTTTTGAACGATGTCGATGTGCGCCGATGTGCGGAGCGGCGCCAAGCCTTCTTCGCTAATGGCGTCGGAAACGAGTACGCGAACCACAGCAGGTGCCCCTTTCTGTTTCGAAGATGTTAAATTTCTGATAATTTAACATAGCAAAGCGCTTTCTGTCAATGGAAAGCGAAGAAGTCATACCAATGACAGCGCTTTCTGTTTTGGGGAATGTTCGTGTTTCCAAAAGAAAACCGCCCATATCCAAAGATATAGGCGGGATTGTTCGGAAATAGCTGAGGTTCGCATTGGATGTACAACGTTTTAGGCGATTATTTTTTGTTTTGTTCGTTGTAGCGGGCGATGCACTCATCGATCAGTTTTGCCGCAGCTTCCGGCCCTTCCCATGTGCCGATTTCCGTCCGCTTGCCTTGCAAGTCTTTGTACCGTTCAAAGAAGTGGGCGATTTCTTTCAGCTTGTGCTGCGGCAGGTCTTCAATCGAGCGGACTTCATCAAAGCGCGGGTCTTCGACTGGCACGCCGATGAGCTTCGCGTCCTCCTCACCGCTGTCGACCATGTTCAAAAAGCCGATGACGCGCGTATCGATGACGCAGCCCGGGAATGTCGGATTCGTTGTGATGACCAAAATGTCAAGCGGGTCGCCATCGAGCGCCAGCGTATTTTGCAAGTAGCCGTACTCAGCCGGGTAAAACATCGGGGAGTACAAGACGCGGTCGAGTTTGAAAACGCCCCGCTCTTTGTCGAACTCGTATTTGTTTTGGCTGCCGGTTGGAATTTCGATAAACGCTTCGACAATTTTATTTTCGAATGCCACAACCCGTTCCTCCTTTTTTGGTTGTTATGTACGCATGAAAACTCGCCCGCCGGCGCCCAGGGCGGGCAAGACAATCTTATTGTAGCATGTTCCCTTGCGGCGCGCCACTTGTCAAATGGCATTTTTTCACGCTTTCGTCAAAAAACCCTCTTGCCGATTCGGCAAGAGGGGAGATTTCAGTCGAATTTATTTGGATCGCCGTCAAACGGCTCGTCAGCGACTTTGATCGACTCGGTCGGGCAGCCTTCAAACGCATCCATCATATCGTCGATTAAAATGTCCGGCACTTCGACAATCCCTTGGTTGTCGTCAAGCGTGACGTAGGCAATGCCGTCCTCGTCATAATCGTAAATGTCCGGAGCTGCCGCGCCGCATGCTCCGCAGGCAATACATGTTTCTTTATCGACAATCGTATACTTTGGCATAAAAATCGAACCTCCCCAATTTTTTGGAAACGGACGGGTCATCTCCGTGTTGCCTGCTCGGAAATGAACTTTTCACTTTTATAATAAGACCGTTCGCCCCGCTTTTCAACTAAAAAATTGCTCTCCTGTATTTTTACACATATGCCTCTTGTTTATTTTTGTTCCAAAATCGTTTTTTCATTGCAAACGGCTTGTGCGATTTTTGTTACAATAGAGGCGGGGAGGAATCAAAGATGCGGCACGGTTACGCCTCGTTTTTGCTTGCCCACTGCTTGCGCCGCCTAAACGGTGAACGGACGCTGGCAGCGGTGTACCATTTGTTGTCTGGAAAAAAATCAGCCCAGACGCTGCAAGACTGCAAATGGTTTCAACTTGCGCCGTTTTTCGGCACATGGAAAGACGTGACGATGGACCGATTGGAGGAGGCGGCCCTCGTGCTCGTTCGGAAGCAGCGGGCCGCGCCCGTCCATGACCGGACATATATATTGACGGAAAAAGGGCGGCATTGGCTCGATGAACAGGCGGCATCGTTCCCCCGCTATGTGAACGGCTGGCGCTACCATGAGGTCGAGCCGCTTTTTTGGCAGCGGCTGTCGCTCATTGGGCAGACGCTGTCCAACCTCTCCCATGGACAGCGTTTTATCCCCATTTGCCGCGACGAGCGGACGCTGTTATGGGTGAAGCAGTATTTGCTGGGCAAGGGATCGCGCCAAACGTTGGTGCGGGCGCTTTATGACGAGCTCATCCGGCTGCTTGCGGCTGTTTCTGAAGAAGCGGCGACGGTGTTTGCGCTCCGGCTGACAAGCGCCCGCCGCATCGGCTGGACGGCGGAGCAAATTGCCGCTTGGCTGCAAAAGGATGTGCTGTATGTGCAGTTTCAGTTTCGCAACGCGCTTCATTATATGATGGCTGAAGCCGAAGCCGGGCGCGCCCCGGTGATGGCCGAGCTGATGGCCGGGCTGGCGCCGGTGCAGCTGACACAATCGGCGCAAAAAACGTACGAATGGCTGCAAAAAGGAAAGACGATCGACGAAATCGCCGCCCTTCGGCGCTTGAAAAAAAGTACAATCGAGGATCATGTCGTCGAGTTGGCCGCCAATGTGCCCGATTTTTCGATCGCCCCGTTTGTCGCCGCTGAAAGGGCGGCGGCGATCCAGGCCGCGGCGCGGGCGCTCGGGACGCGCAAGCTGAAGCGTATTCGCGAGGCGCTTGGCGGAATAGCGAGTTATTTTGAAATTCGGCTCGTGTTGGCAAAGGAAGTGGGACGTTGGATGAATTAACGAAAACATTGCATGAGCGGTTCGGGCACGCGTCGTTTCGGCCCGGACAGCGCGATGTGATCGAAGACGTGCTCAGCGGGCGCGATGTGCTGGCGATGCTGCCGACTGGAAGCGGCAAATCGCTTTGCTATCAGCTGACGGCGTATTTCCTCCCGGGGAGCGTGCTCATTGTCTCGCCGCTCGTCTCCTTAATGGAAGATCAAGTCGAGCAGCTGCGCCGGCGCGGTGAAAAGCGCGTTGTCGCGTTCCATAGTTTGCTCGATGCGGAAGAAAAATGGCAAGCCCTCGCCTCGCTTCCAGATTTTCGCTTTATTTATGCCTCACCGGAAATGCTGCAATCTGAAACGTTTTTGGCGGCGCTCCGGCGCGCGCGTGTTTCGTTGTTTGTCGTCGATGAGGCGCATTGCATTTCACAGTGGGGTTATGATTTTCGCCCGGACTTTTTGAAGCTCGGAGCGGTCCGCCATGCGCTCGGTTCGCCGCCGTGTCTGGCGCTGACGGCGACGGCTACGCCGGAAGTGCAGGAGGACATCATCCGCACGCTCGGGATGGAGCGGACGCGCCGCCATATTTATTCCGTCGACCGCCCGAACATCGCCTTGGCGGTGGAACATTGCTTATCGGTTGAGGACAAAGCTGCGCGCTTGGCCGAATGCGCGAAACGGCTCCGAGGACCGGGGATCGTGTACTTTTCAAGCCGGCAGTGGGCTGAAGAAATGGCGCGCCGGCTGGCGCAAAACGGGGCGGGGCGGGTCGCCTATTACCACGCCGGCATGGATGGGGAACAACGGCTGCTTGTGCAGCAGCAGTTTTTATATGACGAGCTCGACATCGTTTGTTGCACAAGCGCGTTCGGCATGGGGGTGGACAAAGGAAACGTCCGTTTTGTGCTTCACTTTCATATGCCGGCCCAGCTTGAGGCGTATGTGCAGGAAATCGGGCGCGCCGGGCGTGACGGGGCGCCAAGCCTTGCGGTATTGTTTTACGCGGACGGCGACCGGGCGATCGCCCAGGCGGTCGCCGAAGCGGAGCTTCCCGACTCGGCTGCGCTCCGCGAGTGGTGCCGGCGGCTGCCGGAAGACGCCGTCGGCGGTGGATGGCGCGCTATGGTTGATGCCGGCGGATTTACGGACATACAAAAACGGCTGTTGGCGTACTTTTTAGAATGGGGACAAACAGCGGCGCCCGAACAGCTGACGGCCGCGGCGAAGGAGCGGCTGTATGAACGGATGGCCGCTGCCATCGAGGCGCGGCGGCGTTGGAAGCGAAAAAAATTGCGCGAAATGGAGGAATGGCTGCACGCCTCTTCATGCCGGCGCGCGGCGATTGTCCGCGCGTTCGGGGAGGAGCTATCGGACAAACCGGATGCTTGCTGCGACAACTGCGGCCTGGAGACGGACTGTTTCATGGCGGACGGCCGCCGTCCCGAGCCGGCGCCCGTCCGGCCTTGGCGCGAGGAGCTATGGCATATGTTTTTTGGCGGGAGGCGGCGCGATGAGGCGGCAAAGTGAACAAATCAAACAGATGACAGACCGCGAAGTGCTCATCCATCTTTATATCACGCAAGGGTTGCTGCTGCTTTTGGCCGGCGGCAGCTCGCTGTTTTTATTTGCTCGGGAGGAGTGGCGTCGGCTTTGGCAGTTTGAGCTGCGCGATGTGCTCGTGTACGGAGCCGGCGGGGCGGCGTTCGTGCTCGCTGCCGAGTTTTTGGCGATGCGCTATTTGCCGGACGATTGGTATGATGACGGCGGCGTCAATGAAAAAATATTCCGCGGCCGCTCGATTCCGCATCTCTTTTTTTTATGTGCGCTCATTGCGGTGACGGAAGAATGGCTGTTTCGCGGCATTGTGCAGACGCATTGGGGGCTCTGGGCGGCAAGCGCCATTTTTGCCGTGCTGCACGTCCGGTATTTGGAAAAATGGTTTTTGTTTATGGTCGTCGTGTTGCTCAGTCTCTTTCTCGGCGTCCTTTACGAGCAGACTGACAGCTTATGGGCCGCCATCACCGCTCACTTTTTGATCGATTTTGTGCTTGCCTTACATGTTCGGTTCAAACGGGGGGCAGAGGAAGAAAGGGAGTGAAGCGATGGAAGAGGCATCGGGGCGCCTGGCGCGGAAAAAACGCCCGGCGTCAAGCGCGGGGGCGCCGCCATCGCGCCTAAAACGGCGGCGGCAAAAAGAGGAGCAAAAACGAAAATACATTCCCGTCCGTTTGCTCGCGTTTTTGTTTTTAACGCTGCCGGCTGCGGTGACGGCTGTTTACTATGCCCAGTCAAAGCCTGGAACGGTCACAGTCGTCCGCCATGAAGAAAGCGGCAGCCGGGAGACGGTGCGCATTATTCAAGAAGATGGCGCGAAGGCGGAACAAACATCAGAGCCGAAGCGCGCCGCGGGTGACGGGGCAAAAAGCGAATCCGACGCGCAGACCATCACCCATGTGGTGGCGGCGAACGAAACGCTCTATAGCATTGCGATGAAATATTACGGCACGCCTGCCGCCATGGAGATCATCAAAAAAGAAAACGGCTTGTCAACGAGCCGGCTCGAGCCGGGGCAAACGCTGCGCATTCCGTTCCCCGCTCAGACGGAATAAGCGGTTGCGCCCGCCGGCCGAAAAAATGGCCGCGCGCGTTCCCCTTTGTTCTAATCTGTCTGTTGCCCGCATATGATGGACAATAGAATACGGACAAGGGGGAGAGCGCCATGACCCGGTTTCCGGATGAATTTTCCCTCGATGAAGTGACAAAAGAAATGTTGCTTGCCGTCATTGAAAAAAAGAAAAAATGGGAGCGGCTTGAAAAGCGGTCGACGCTTTTGCAGGCGGCCGCGTTGGCCGGCTTGGCCGCGTTCCTTCTTTATATCATTGCCAACGCTGCAGCGATCACGGCGTGGAGCGAACGATTCGCCTGGTTTTTTGCCGCCCCGGCCCACATTTTCATCTTGCTCCTGTTATGTACGGTGTATTGGCTGGCTGTTTATTATAAAGGAAAAAGTGAAAAGGCGGAAGACGACTTTCATGCCCTCCGTTGCGAAATTATCCAGAAAAGCATCGATTTATGGAAAAATGAAGAACAATGGAATGGGCGTCACCGGTTGTTTGAATGGCTGAAGCGGGAGTACGACATCAACCTATATTATGAAAACAGCTGAATGGGGGCCCATCCAGCTGTGCTTTGTTTAGAATATTTTTTTCTGGTTGCGCTCTTCTTTCAAAATTTCCACTGCTTCGCGGAATCGCTGCGCATGAATGATTTCCCGCTCGCGCAAAAAGCGGAGCCCATCGTTTAAATCCGGATCGTCGCTCATGTTGATGATCCATTGGTAGGTGGCGCGCGCTTTCTCTTCAGCGGCGATGTCTTCGTACAAGTCGGTGATGGGGTCGCCTTTTGCTTGAATATACGTCGCCGTAAACGGGTTGCCGGCGGCGTTATGGTAAAAGAGGGCGCGCTCATGATCGACGTAATGAGGCTCAAGGCCGGCTTCTTTCAGCTGCTCCGGCGTCGCGTCTTTCGTCAGTTTGTACACCATTGTCGCGATCATTTCCAAATGAGCGAGTTCTTCGGTGCCGATGTCGTTAAGCAGCCCGATCACTTTCGGGGGCAGCGTATAACGCTGGTTTAGGTAACGGAGCGCCGCCGCCAGCTCTCCGTCCGCCCCGCCGTACTGTTCGATTAAATACTTCGCCAATCGCGGGTTGCACGTGCTGACGCGAACCGGGTATTGCAGTTTTTTTTCATAAATCCACATGATCCGTTCCTCCTTGCGTTCGTGATGAATCAGCTACACTTGCCAAGGCCAAGGCGCGTCGTCCCAGTTCCACGGGTAGTTCGAATAGCTATGGCCGAACTGCTCAAGCGGGCCATAGGCGGCTTCAAACTGTTTTTTCAGCTGCTTCCGCTTTTGCGCGAGCTGGTTAAACTGTTGAATGGCTTGATAATCGTTCGGGTGGGTGTCCAAATAAAGCGTCAGCTCGACGAGGGCAAAATCGACGGCTTGCAGCTCCTCAAGCTGCTCGTAATACTCCTTGGGCATTTGTTTCATGAACCATCACCTTTTCCCTTCGTTTCGTAAGGGCTGTAGTAAGGATCGTAAAACACTTGCCAGAGCGTTCCTTTCATCAACGCCTCGCGCAGCGGAAACTGCGGCAAATTCGGCGGTTGGAAGCCGACATACAAGTTGGGCGCGGTGACGTACGTTTTGAGGCGGATCGGCGGGCACGGGTCAAACGGGCTGATGTACGGCTCATATTGTTTGCGCGTCGTAAACATAAAACCCCCCCTTTTTTGGCAAAGTTCAGTCTATATGTATGATGGAGCCATGTCGTTCATGCCTGTTTGCCATGACGAATAATGAGGATCGGGCTAAGGAGGAAACCATGGGCCGTCTATCGATGACCGCCATGGCCGCTGTTTTGTGCACGTATTTGTTTTTTCGCTGGCTGCCGCCGCTCGGGCCGTTCTCGCTGGAGCGGTTTTTGACCGATTTGCTGTT
This sequence comes from Geobacillus sp. WSUCF-018B, assembly GCF_002809985.1. NCBI lineage: Bacteria > Bacillati > Bacillota > Bacilli > Caryophanales > Anoxybacillaceae > Geobacillus > Geobacillus sp. WSUCF-018B. The sequence goes on along the minus strand of NZ_PIJF01000027.1, from coordinate 17,174 downwards.
TGCCCCGCTGCGGACATGGCTTGCGCTCGTTTGCTTTTGGTTCGGGACGGCTGCCAACGGGGCGCTCATCCGCGCGGCAGTCGGCGGGACGGTGCGCCTGTTGTCCGGCCGGCGGTTTCGTGTCGGGGAATGGGTGGCTAGTTTGGCGGCGCTCGGCCATTTTTATTGGGCGTTTCGGTTTCATTGGCCGCTGGCGGCGCTTTTTTTCGTTTTTTCCTTTTTTTATGGTATGATGACGATGAGAGACCGCCGGTTGACCAAAGATGATCGGCTTTAGCAGGAGGAAGTATGATCATCGGGGGAATGATCACGAGTTTTCTTGTTTTGCTTGGTTATATGTGGAAAGAAGCGCACAGCAACCGGGTTCGTCACGTGATCCTGTCGTTTCCTCATTTTCTCGATCATTGGCCGCCGCTTACGATTTTTTTTATTTCTGATATTCATCGGCGGATCGTTTCGTCACGCATGCTTGAGGAAGTAAGGGGAAAAGCGGATCTTGTCGTGATTGGCGGGGATTTGGCCGAAAGAGGGGTGCCCGAAGCGCGCGTCCGTGAAAATGTGCGTCGGTTGCGCGAGGTCGCTCCTGTTTATTTTGTTTGGGGAAACAATGATGACGAAGTCGACTACGATCTTCAATCAGTGTTTGAGGAAGAGCGCGTCCACGTGCTCAAAAACAAAGCGAAAGTATGGGAGCACGGCGGTGTGCCGGTCGCGCTCATCGGCGTCGGCGACGTAAGCCGAAAGGAGGCGGATATCGACCGGGCGCTCGAACACGTTCCGCCTCAATCATTTCGTATATTAGCCTGCCATAACCCAGCGATCATCGCTCGCCTAAGAGAGGAGCAGCACATTTCACTCGTGCTGAGCGGCCATACGCATGGAGGGCAAATTCGCTTCTTTTCCATTGGGTTGTATGAAAAAGGAGGGCTCAAATGGCAGGGCAGCACGGCGGTGTTGACGAGTAACGGCTACGGGACGACCGGGGTGCCGCTTCGCCTCGGAGCGCCGGCAGAGACTCATCTCATCACGATTGTGCCCGAAAAACCGACACCCGAGAAAAAATGCTTGTCTAAAACCGGGAAAACGATGTAAACTCATTAATAACAATAAACGAACCAATTGCCGATTGCGTCATACAATAACGGTAAGAGATGGCTCTGTAGGTAAGGAGGGGTGCCGATGCGTCTTGAGCGCTTGACCCACAACAAAATTAAAATTTTCTTGACGTTTGACGATTTGCTGGACCGCGGGTTGACGAAAGACGATTTGTGGAAGGACACGTTTAAAGTCCATCAGCTGTTCCGCGATATGATCGAGGAAGCGAGCGAAGAGCTCGGCTTTGAGGTGAACGGATCGATCGCGGTCGAAGTCTACTCTTTACCGGCACAGGGCATGGTCGTTATCGTCACGAATGAAGGCGACTACGACGACATCGAAGAAGAATTCGCCGACGATTACATTGAGATGCAAGTAACGCTCGATGAGAGCGATGACATATTTTACGAATTCCAATCGTTCGAAGATGTCATCCAGCTCGCTCATCGCCTGCATGCGGTCGGCTGCCTCGACGGCACGCTTTATTCGTACCAAGGCCGCTTTTACTTGCACGTCGCCGAGGAACCGCCGATTCCGCTCGACAACTTTGTCGCCTTGCTGGCCGAGTTCGGCAACCCGGCCACGATAACGATACACCGTGTGCAAGAATATGGGAAACAGTTGATCGAACGGCGCGCCATTGCGCAGCTCGTTCACTATTTTCGGGCCAACTAGGGCGCAGCCAAGACTCCTTTATATGGACAAGGAGTCTATTTTTTCGCGCGAAAGGCTTCCATAAAGCGGTTCGCGCGTTTCATCATTTTTCCTTTGCAGACGCCGACAGAAGGTGTATACTATGACATGGAAGGCGACAAACTATTATAGCGAGCTTATAGGAGGTTTACGTATGGCAGCCGATAAGCATACGGAAGAGAAGGGGCAACAATACGACGTGCTGGCGTCGACACAAATTGTTATACATAGAGCGTTGGAAAAGCTCGGCTATCCGGAAGAGGTGTATGAGCTCTTGAAAGAGCCGATCCGCGTGCTGACGGTTCGCATTCCGGTGCGCATGGATGACGGATCGGTGAAAATTTTTACCGGCTACCGGGCGCAGCATAACGATGCCGTCGGTCCGACGAAAGGCGGGGTGCGCTTCCATCCAGACGTCACCGAGCGCGAAGTGAAAGCGCTGTCGATTTGGATGAGCTTAAAGTGCGGCATCGTCGACTTGCCGTATGGCGGCGGCAAAGGCGGGATCGTCTGCGACCCGCGCACGATGTCGTTCCGCGAACTGGAGCGTTTAAGCCGCGGCTACGTGCGCGCTATCAGCCAAATCGTAGGGCCGACAAAAGACATTCCGGCGCCGGATGTGTTTACAAACTCGCAAATTATGGCGTGGATGATGGATGAGTACAGCCGCATCCGCGAGTTCGATTCGCCGGGCTTCATCACCGGGAAACCGCTTGTCCTCGGCGGTTCGCACGGCCGGGAAACGGCGACGGCCAAAGGAGTGACGATTTGCATTCGTGAAGCGGCGAAAAAACGCGGTCTGTCGCTCGAAGGCGCGCGCGTCGTCGTCCAAGGGTTCGGCAACGCCGGCAGCTATTTGGCCAAATTTATGCACGACGCCGGAGCGAAAGTCGTCGGCATTTCTGATGTGTACGGCGCGCTGTACGATCCGAACGGCCTTGACATCGACTATTTGCTCGAACGTCGCGACAGCTTTGGCACGGTGACGAAGTTGTTTAAAAATACGATTTCGAACAAAGAGCTTCTTGAGCTCGATTGCGATATTTTAGTGCCGGCGGCCATCGAAAACCAAATTACGGCTGAAAACGCCCCGCGCATTAAGGCGAGCATCGTCGTCGAGGCGGCGAACGGGCCGACGACGCTCGAGGCGACGGAAATTTTGACGCAACGCGGCATTTTGCTCGTCCCGGACGTGCTGGCGAGCGCCGGCGGCGTGACGGTGTCGTACTTCGAATGGGTGCAAAACAACCAAGGGTACTATTGGACGGAAGAAGAAGTGGAACAGCGGCTTGAAAAAGTGATGGTCAAAGCGTTCAACAACGTGTATGAAATGGCGCAGACGCGCCGCGTCGACATGCGCCTTGCCGCTTACATGGTCGGCGTTCGCAAAATGGCGGAAGCGTGCCGATTCCGCGGCTGGGTGTGAGGCGAGCAAGCAAGTGATGTTTGCAAGCTTTCACGAAATCCCCTATCATAAGATAGGGGATTTTTTGCTTCGTGCGAGGTGACAAAAACATGAGGAAAGAAACAATCATCATCGTCGGCGGCGGACCGTGCGGGCTGGCGGCGGCGATTGCCTTGCAAGACGCCGGGTTTTCGCCGCTTGTAATTGAAAAAGGGAACATCGTCCATTCGATTTATCGGTTTCCGACGCATCAGACGTTTTTCAGTACGAGCGACCGGCTCGAGATCGGCGGAGTGCCGTTTATCACGGAAAATCGGAAGCCGACGAGAAACCAAGCGCTTGCGTATTACCGTGAAGTCGTTGTCCGCAAACAGCTTCGCATCAATACGTTCGAAGAAGTGAAAGCCATTAAGCGCCAGGAAGACGGGACGTTTCTCGTTGAAAGCTCAAAAGCGCTATATCAGGCCCGATACGTGGTCGTGGCCACCGGCTATTACGACCATCCGAACTATATGAACGTGCCGGGAGAAGAGCTGCCGAAAGTGATGCATTACTTTAAAGAAGCGCATCCGTACTTCAACACGGACTGTGTTGTCATCGGCGGCAAAAACTCGAGCGTCGATGCGGCGATGGAGCTCGTCAAAGCCGGGGCGCGCGTGACGGTTCTCTACCGGGGCGGGGAATATTCCAAAAGCATTAAGCCGTGGATTTTGCCGGAATTTGACGCCCTTGTGAAAAAAGGCGTCATTCGCATGGAATTTCATGCCCATGTGAAAGAGATCACGGAAGATGCGGTCATTTACGAAGTGAACGGGGAGACGAAAACGATCAAAAATGATTTCGTGTTCGCTATGACCGGCTACCATCCGGACCATCGCTTTTTAATGAACATCGGCGTCGGCGTCGATCCGGACAGCGGCCGGCCGCACTACGACCCGGAAACGATGGAAACGAACGTCCCAGGGGTGTTTATCGCCGGGGTGATTGCGGCCGGCAATAATGCGAACGAAATTTTTATCGAAAACGGCCGTTTCCATGGGGACGCTATCGCCGCCTGCATCGCCCGGCGCGAGCGGGAAGCGGCGGCCCGAAAGCCGCTATACTTGCATCCGCACGGCGGAAACGGGCGCTGTGATGGAAAACGGGAAAGTGAGGGTGACGAATGTGGCTGAACGGAAAGTTGTGCTGCTGACGACTGGCGGCACGATTGCCAGCAAACGAAATGAGCGCTCCGGCCGCCTAAAGGCCGGGGCATTGAGCGGCGAAGAGCTCGCTTCGCTCTGCCATTTGCCAAAGGAAATTGAAGTGGTGGTTGAGAGCGTGTTTCAGCTCCCGAGCATGCATTTGACGTTTTCGCATTGGCTTGAATTGAAAAGGCGGATTGAGGCGCATTTCGCCGATCCGTCTGTGGATGGCATCGTCGTCACCCACGGGACGGACGCGCTCGAGGAAACAGCGTATTTTCTTGATTTGACCATTGACGATCCGCGGACGATCGTCGTCACCGGCTCGCAGCGGGCGCCGTTTGATTTAGGGAGCGATGTGTATATCAACATCCGCCATGCCATTTATGCCGCGTGCGCTGAAACGCTGCGCGGGGCGGGGACGGTTGTCGTATTCAACGAGCGCATTTTTGCTGCGAAATATGTGAAAAAGGAGCATGCTTCCAACATTCAAGGGTTCAACGCATTCGGGTTCGGCTATTTGGGCATTATCGACAACGATGAAGTGCACGTGTACCAAAAGCCGATCCGGCGCGAGCATTTCCGGCTCGTGCATCCGCTTCCGCCTGTCGACATTGTGAAATGTTACGTGGAGGCGGACGGCAAGTTTATTAAAGCGGCCCGGGAAAGCGGCGTCGCCGGAATCGTGCTTGAAGGAGTCGGCCGCGGGCAAGTGGCGCCGAACATGGTGGATGAAATCGTCAAGGCCGTCAACGACGGGATTAAGGTCGTGGTGACGACGAGCGCTGAGGAGGGGGCGGTGTATACAACGTACGATTACGTGGGAAGCGCCTATGATTTGCATAAAAAAGGGGTCATTCTCGGCAGCGACTATGACGCGAAAAAAGCGCGCATCAAGCTCGCCGTCGCTCTCGCCGCCGGCGCCGCCGTTGACGGCTTGTTCGCCTATTAGGTCGGCGGGCCGCTTGGCAATTTCGTCTTTTTCATCGCTCTGTTTCGTGGTACGATAGAGATAAACCGACAAAGAAACGGGGATCGGCATGTTTTCGTTGATTTCTGCCGGCGTCGCCCCCGGGGTGGCGCTGCTTAGCTATTTTTATTTAAAGGACGAGTATGAGGCCGAGCCGCTCTCCTTTGTGCTGCGCATGTTTTTTTTCGGCGCCTTGCTCGTTTTTCCGATTATGTTTATTGAGTATGTGCTCGCTGCCGAAGGGATCGTCTCCTCGCCGGCTGCCGAGGCGTTTTTCTCGGCGGCGCTGCTTGAGGAGTTCGTCAAATGGTTTGTCGTCTATTTTTTTGTCTACGACCATGACGAATTTGATGAGCCGTATGACGGCATTGTGTACAGCGCCAGCGTTTCGCTCGGATTTGCGACGCTCGAAAACATTTTGTATTTGCTCGCCAACGGAGTGGACACGGCAATCGCCCGGGCGCTCTTGCCGGTCTCAAGCCATGCCCTGTTTGCCGTCATTATGGGGTTTTATTTTGGCAAAGCCAAATTTGCCGGCCGAAAGCGCCGCTATTATTTATGGGCGTCGTTTTTGCTGCCGTTTTTCCTTCACGGCGTTTACGACTGGATTCTGCTCGCCCAAAAGCAGTGGGGGTATTACATGGGGCCGTTCATGCTCATCTTATGGTGGGTGGCGTTGCGCAAAGTGAAACAAGCGAAAGAATCCGTCCGCGTTGAGAAGATGCCATCCGTGAAAAGCCAGGCGTAACATGCTTGGCTTTTTTGTTTTTTCTGCATAAAAAGGAGAAGTTGAAGAAAAATAGGGGTAAAAACGGCGATGGTTGACGGGAGGTTTGCATATGGAAAGGAAATTGGTCATGCTCATGTTGATCGGCCTGATGACATGGATGCATCCGGCCGGCCATGCGGCTGCTTTTTCCCCGCAGGTGATTCAGCGTGGCGCGGTTGGCGACGATGTCATTGAATTGCAGGCGCGGCTGCAGTATCTCGGCTTTTACAACGGAAAGATTGACGGCGTGTTCGGCTGGCGCACGTATTGGGCGCTGCGCAACTTTCAATACGAATACGGGCTGCCGGTCGATGGTCTGGCCGGCGCCGAGACGAAACGAAAGCTCGTGAACGCATCGAAATATTACGAGTCGTTTGTGAAAGAGCAAATCCGTCAAGGAAACGAGTTCACCCATTACGGCGGCATTCCGCTCAGCAAGCAGGTGAAAAAACGCGGCGGAGGCGGCGGGCGAACGGTGAAAACGACAGCATCCAATGTGCCGAAAGGGTTTTCGCAAAATGACATTCGACTCATGGCGAATGCTGTCTACGGCGAGGCGCGCGGTGAGCCGTACATCGGGCAAGTAGCCGTCGCGGCCGTCATTTTGAATCGGCTCGAACACCCGTCGTTTCCGGACACGGTTGCCGGGGTGATCTTTCAGCCTGGGGCGTTCACCGCAGTGGCCGACGGACAAATTTGGCTGACGCCGAACGAAACGGCGAAAAAAGCGGTGCTCGATGCCATCAACGGCTGGGACCCGACCGGCGGGGCCATTTACTACTTTAATCCGGCGACGGCGACAAGCGCTTGGATTTGGAGCCGGCCGCAAATCAAACGGATCGGCAACCATATTTTCTGCAAATAAAGGAGGGGGACGGATATGCTGCGAACGATCTTGATCGCCGTGCTGGCTGTGGCGGTCATCGGCACCGGTTATTGGGGCTACCGCGAGCATCAAGAGAAAAATGCGATCTTGATTCATGCGGAGAACAACTATCAGCGCGCCTTTCACGATCTGGCCTATCAAATTGACTTGCTTCACGATAAACTGGGCGCCACGCTCGCGATGAACTCGCATGCGTCATTGTCGCCGGCGCTCGCTGAAATATGGAAAATTGCCTCGGAAGCCCATTCCGATGTCGGCCAGTTGCCGCTGTCGCTTTTGCCGTTTAACAAAACGCAAGAATTTTTGTCGCAAATCGGTGAATTCACCTACCGGACCGCAGTGCGTGATTTGCAAGAGGAGCCGTTGACAAAAGAAGAGTATAAGACGCTGCAAGGGCTGTATAAAAGTGCCGGGGCGATCCGCCAAGAGCTGCGCAATGTGCAGCATTTAGTCTTGGAAAACAATTTGCGCTGGATGGACGTCGAACTGGCGCTGGCAACGAACGATCAAAAAGAAGACAACATCATCATTGACGGCTTCAAAGCGGTCGAAAAAAATGTTGATACGTTCTCAAGTTCGTCCGAGTTTGGTCCGTCATTCATCGGCCTGGCCAACGAGGAAAAAGGGTTCGTCCGCGCGAAGGGCCGCCCGGTTTCCAAAGATGAAGCAAAGCGGATCGCACGCGATTTTCTCGGCTTGAAAGGAACGGAGAAGATCAAGGTGACGGAAAGCGGCAAAGGGGCCGACGAACGCTTTTACAGTTTGACGATTCACGATCCGAAAACAAAAGGCGATATTTACATGGATATAACGAAAAACGGCGGCTATCCGATTTGGGTGTTAAACAGCCGGCCGGTTGGCAAACCGACGATCAGCCTGCATGAGGCGGCCAACCGCGGAATGGCGTTTTTGAAGCGGCACAAATTCACCGGGTTTGAGCTGTATGACAGCACACAGTACGATAACGTCGCCGTGCTCACGTTTGTGAAAAGCGAAAACGGCGTCCGCATCTACCCGGAAGCGATCCAAATGAAAGTGGCGCTTGACAACGGCCATGTCGTCGGCTTTACGGCGCGCGACTATTTGTCGTCGTCCATCCCGCGCCCGCTGCCGAAACCGGCGATCACTGCCGAAGAAGTGAAGAAAAAGTTGAATCCGCATCTAAAGGTAATGGAACAGCGCCAGGCGGTCATTATGAACGACTTGCAAAAGCCAGTGCTTTGCTACGAGTTTTTAGGGACGCTCGGTGATGATACGTATCAGCTGTTTATGAACGCGTCAACCGGCATAGAGGAAAAAGTGGAAAAGCTTGAAAGCGTCGAACCGAATTACGAATGAAAACAGAGGGAGGCCTGAAACATGGCTTCCTTTTTGTTTCCGTCCGCCTCAAGCGCCCACTCTGTGGTATAATGATCGTACAAAAACGGCATCCAGCTGAAAAGGGGAAGCGGAAACATGATGATCAAAATTGGGGATCCGATTCGGCTTGAGCCGCTTGATGGCTCGGCACGCCAATACCGAAGCAAAGTGCTTGCCGTCGACGGCGGGGCGATCCATATTGGCTACCCCGTTGACGAGCAGACGGGAAAAACAGTGTATTTGTTAAACGGGATGCAGTTTAAGGCAAGTTTTGTCAGCCAAGAAGGAACGTTATACATGTTTGACACCGAGGTAAAAGGGAAAGTGCATGATCCGTTGCCAATGGTGGTCTTGGATTACCGAGGCGACGAATATGTCATCCGCATTCAGCGCCGCCGCTATGTGCGGGTGAGAGCGAATGTTGACGCTGCCGTCCACCCGCTTGGTGGAGGCGAGTTTGCCCCGTTTGTGACGATGACAGCCGATATTAGCGCAGGCGGGGCCGCTCTTTACATTCCGATGACGCACGCGCCGCTTCTGCGCCCCGGCATGTCAGTCGAGCTTTGGCTCGTGCTGACGATGCGCTCCGGCGACTGTCATTATGTGCGCACGAAGGCGACGGTCGTCCGCATGGCTGTCGACGAGCACAGCGGGGCGAGAATGTCGGTCGAGTTTGCCGGCCTCGCCTCGCAAGATCGCGTCCGGCTCATCCGCTACAGCTTCGAACGGCAGCTTGAAGAGAAGAGAAGGGAATAAATAAGGCGACGGCGTGGAATACTGCTAGAAAAAACGGAAGGCGGGGTTGTTCGCCATGAAGCGGATCGAAGAGCTGTTATGGAAGCTTGTCGCGATTCAGGCGATTTGTCTGCTCATCGCCCAATGGCTTGTTCTGTACACGCCGGCGGCGCTTTATATCGGCAAAGTATATGAGTATGAGGGAGTCGCCAAGCCGACAAAAACAGAAACGATCGAAACGGCCGTCGACCGCTGACGGCGGATATGGTACAATGAACATGAGAATATGCAGGAGTTTCCTGCATTTTTCTTTGTGCCCTGATCAAATGATTTAGACAAAGCAGGAGGAACTATGAAACAACGGATTAACATCGCCATTGACGGACCTGCGGCAGCCGGAAAAAGCACGGTTGCCAAACTGATCGCCCGACGCCTCTCCTACGTGTATATTGATACGGGCGCGATGTACCGCGCGCTGACGTACCGGGCGCTCCAATGCGGCGTCGATGTCCATGATGAGCAAGCGCTCTTGTCGCTCCTTCGCCATACGCATATTGAACTGCAGCCTTCGCCGCAAGGGCAGCTCGTGTTTGTCAACGGCGAAGACGTCACGGACATCATTCGCGGCGAGGCGGTGACGAATGCGGTGTCGTTCGTCGCCCAGCATCCGCTGGTGCGCGAGGAGATGGTCGCCCGCCAGCGCGCCATGGCCAAAGGTGGCGGCGTCGTCATGGATGGGCGCGACATCGGAACGAACGTGCTGCCGAATGCCGAGGTGAAAATTTTCTTAAAAGCTTCGGTTGAGGAGCGGGCGCGGCGCCGGCATGAGGAAAACATCGCCCGCGGCTTTCCGTCCGACTTTGAAACGTTGAAAGAAGAGATCGCCCGCCGCGACCGCCTTGACTCGGAGCGGGAAACGGCGCCGCTGCGCAAGGCGCCGGATGCCGTGGAAATCGACACGACGTCGTTGTCGGTCGAAGAAGTGGCGGCGCGCATTATGGAAGTTGTCAATGAAAGGATTGGATGACGGTGGATTTTTATTCCTTCGCCAAAGGAATCGTCAAAGGAGTGCTCACCCCTTTGTACCGCATTCAAACGATCGGGGTTGACCGCTTTCCAAAAGAAGGCGCGGTGCTTCTTTGCGCCAACCATATCAGCAACCTAGATCCGCCGGTCGTCGGCATTACGGCGCCGCGGCCGATTCGGTTTATGGCGAAAGAAGAATTGTTTCGCGTTCCGGTGGTGAAAACGCTCGTCAAAAACTTGCACGCGTTTCCCGTAAAGCGCGGCATGAACGACCGCCAGGCGTTGCGCATAGGGCTTGAGGTGCTGAAACAAGGCGAAGTGCTCGGCATTTTTCCCGAGGGGACGCGCAGCAAAGATGGCCGGCTGAAAAAGGCGCTGCCCGGCGTCGGCTTTTTCGCTTTGCGCACCGATGCGGCTGTCGTTCCATGTGCGATCATTGGCCCGTACCGGCCGTTTGTGCCGCTCAAAGTCGTGTACGGGGCGCCGATTGATATGGCGCCGCTGCGCGCGCGGAAGGCGAGCCCGGAGGAGGCGGCCGACTACATTATGGATCATATCCGCCAACTGCTTGAACAACATCAGTAAGCATTATAGTACATGTTGATTGAGAAAATATGGTATACTAATTAGAAAAGCGTCCTTATTTTGCCGACAGCCGGCCGCGGCCTCGGCGCGAGGCGCGCTTTTGGCAGGATCGCCAGTCGATGAAGGAGGGGTTTTTACGATGACAGAAGAAATGAATGTGCAAGTGAATGTGTATGAAGTGGGCGATATCGTCCGCGGCAAAGTGGTGAAGCTTGAGGACAAGCAAGTGCTTGTCGAAGTCGAAAACAGCAAGCAAAATGGCATCATCCCAATCAGCGAGCTGTCGAATTTGCATATCGAGAAGCCGAGCGATGCCGTTGCTGTTGGGGATGAAGTGACGGCGAAAGTCAAAAAAGTGGAAGAAGGCAAAGACGGGGAAGAAGGGCTGCTCATTTTATCGAAAAAGGCAGTCGATGCCGAGCGGGCGTGGGAAGAGCTTGAGCGCAAGTTCGCAAACGGCGAGGCGTTCGAAACGGTCATCAAAGACATCGTCAAAGGCGGGCTTGTCGCCGATGTCGGCGTGCGCGGCTTCATTCCGGCGTCGCTTGTTGAACCGCACTATGTTGAAGATTTTTCCGATTACAAAGGAAAAACGCTCGCCGTCAAAGTGGTGGAGCTCGACCGCGAGAAAAACCGCGTCATTTTGTCGCACCGCGCTGTTGTTGAGGAAGAGCAAGAGCGGCAGCAGAAAGAGCTGCTTTCCCGCATTGAGCCGGGCCAAGTGCTCGAGGGCGTCGTCCGCCGCATTGCCGATTTCGGCGTCTTTGTCGATGTCGGCGGGTTTGATGGGCTCGTACATATTTCCCAGCTTTCCCATACGCGTGTCGCCCATCCGTCCGAGGCGGTGAAAGAAGGCGATGCGGTGAAAGTGAAAGTGCTGGCCGTCGACCCGGAGAACGGGCGTCTGTCATTGTCCATCAAAGAGGCGCTTCCGGGTCCGTGGGAAGGCATCAGCGAAAAAGTGAAGCCGGGCGATGTCGTCACCGGGACTGTGAAGCGGCTTGCTTCATTCGGCGCGTTCGTGGAGATTTTCCCGGGCGTCGAAGGATTGGTCCACGTATCGCAAATTGCCAACCGCCGCATCGGTTCGCCGCATGAAGTGCTGAAAGAAGGCGATGAAGTGAAAGCGAAAGTGCTCGATGTCAACGAGGCCGAGCACCGCATTTCCTTAAGCATCCGCGCGCTGCTTGAGGAAGAAACGGCCGCTCCGGCGGAAGATTACAGCCAGTATACGAAAACGGCGGAATCGCGCGGCTTCCAGCTCGGCGAAGTGATCGGCGAGCAGTTGAAAAAATTGAAATAACCTAAGTGTAAAAAAAAGGGTGTCCGAGAAAGGCCGGAACACCCTTTTCTTATTATGATCGCGTATAGCAACAGAAACAATCGTTGTGTTCGGTGTGAACGACCCACCACCTGCGCGAGGTTTTCCACAGGCGGCCGCGTTGTTACTGCCTGTTCCGTTCGCGCGCTTCTTCCGGCGTATCAAGCCGGGCTGCGCCTTTGTAGGCGAATGACTGGTCACGGTCGGACTCGACGCGCCGCGATTGTTTCAGCTTTTTCTCCTGACGGTCTTTTCCCATACACCCCGCTCCTTTCTTGATGAATATCATTTTTACTATGACCGGGCGTTCTTTTTTCTATGCATGAATGAACGGCCATAAAAGATGACATAATGGACATAATAAGGGGTGGAAAAGATGGAAGGGACTTATTTTTATCTCTTTTTTTGGTTCATATGGATTGTCGCCACCTTTTTGATGAAAAAGACGGGCGAACGGACGAGGCTGGCGGCGTTCGCTCTTGTGATGATCAGTTCCGCGTCGTTGACGGTGGAAATCGGTGTTGTCCGCGCCACGTTGGCGTTTTTCGTTCTTTTTTTATGTTCATGTTATGCGGCCATCGAGCGGCGGCCATGCCGCCTTCCGTTTCTGGCGCTGTCGGCGTCCGGCTTGGCGTTTGCCTATGCCGCCTTCCGCCTGCTTGCCTTGTTTGATCCGGTTTGGATTTGGCTTGACGGCCAGTGGATGCTCGCTTGGTGGCTCGTTATCGTCAGCAGTTTGTTTCATCGCCGCTTTGCCGCCCGCCTTCTTTGTCTGGCGCTTGGCGGCTGCCAAGGGGAAGCGGTATACGCCATGGCCATTCACCGCATGGCGCCCGACTATGTGCTCGGTTCGTTCTCGTTTTTCGACGCGGCGGCGATCAGCGCGTCGTGTTTGCTTATTTGGGAAATGATCCGCTTCCTGTCGCTTCAGCTCGAGGAAAAACGGCCTGTAAGGGGGGCGAGACAGCCGTGAACGAATATACGTTTCCCATTTTATACGGCGTCGCTGTCGGAGTGCTGACCCGCCTTTATTTGTTGCGCACCGATTACCGGCAGTATCCGACATACTTGCACGGGCGGACGATCCATATCGCATTGGGGGCGATCGCTGCCGGTCTAGGGACGGTCGCCGTGCCGGCGATCATGGAAAAGGAGTTTGCCGCCATCACGTTTTTGGCGTTGGCCGCCTCACAGTTTCGCGATGTGCGCAACATGGAGCGCAACACGTTGAACGAGCTTGACCAGTATGAATTAGTGCCGCGCGGAAAAACATACATTGAAGGCATTGCGATTGTGTTTGAAGGGCGGAACTATTTGGTCATTTTCGTTTCGTTTTTATCGACTCTTTTTTATTTAGTGTGGAACGTTTGGGCGGCGCTCGCGGCCAGCGCCATCGGCATGATGGTGGCGCGGCGATTTATGAGCGGGAGCCGGTTGAAAGATATCGCCGATGTGAAATATGTCAAACCCCATTTTGAGGGGGCAGGGCTGTATGTGGACAACATTTACATTATGAATATCGGCTTGCCGGCGCGGAGGGAAGAAATTTTGCGCTACGGGATGGGGTTTATTTTGACGCCGAAAAACTTCAACGCCCGAACAACGATCGCCAACCTTGGGCAGCGGCAGGCGATTTTGCACGATGTGTCGACGGCGCTCGGCATTTACCGCGACTCCGGGACGCCGGCGCTCGTGCCGCTCGCCAAACGTGATTTAAACGACGGGCGCGTCGGCATTTTCATTTTGCCGCAAGTGGAGGATATCGAGAAGGCAAAAGCGGTCATTGAGAATGTTCCGGTGTTGGAGAGCGCGATCCGCATGCCGGGCGAGCGGCGTTGGAAACGGAGAGGGGGCAGCGGTGATGACGCATGAAAAAATGATTTTGGCGGTCATTACGATCAACGGTGAAGCCGTCGCTGGGGGTGCGCCGATCTTTGTTTGCCGCACGAAGGAGGAGATGGAGCGAATCGCCGCCAATTTGGAGGCGATTTTGGACGGCATCGCCCATGAGCTCAGCGACGGGCTGCTTGTGATCGTCAAGCATTAGGCGGTTGTTGGGTGTTTCACTTTTTGATAAAATAAAGCAGTTGCAGCACGTTTTGGTTCATCGCCCAGCGCCTTCCCCGCTTTTCAAGCCGGGTGGGCGGCAAAGGCGCGGATCGCCCAAGCGTGCTTGGCGGGGATGGATGTCTGGTCTGGAAAAAGGCGCCTCTTCAAGAGCAAACGAAACAAAAATGAGGATCAAAAGGGTGGTAGCATGGCAAATCCAGTTGTAGCGATTGTCGGCCGTCCGAATGTGGGGAAATCAACGATTTTCAACCGCATTGTCGGAGAGCGCATTTCCATTGTGGAAGACGTGCCTGGGGTGACGCGCGACCGCATTTACAGCAGCGCCGAATGGCTGAACCATACATTTTACTTAATCGACACCGGCGGCATCGACATCGGCGATGAGCCGCTGCTTGTGCAAATTCGCCAACAGGCGGAAATCGCCATCGATGAGGCGGATGTCATCATCTTTATGACGAACGGCCGCGACGGTGTGACTGCGGCTGATGAAGAGGTGGCCAAGCTGCTCCGCCGGTCGAACAAGCCGGTCGTGCTCGCCGTGAACAAAATCGACAATCCGGAAATGCGTGATTTGATTTACGACTTTTACGCGCTTGGATTCGGGGAGCCGTATCCGATTTCCGGGGCGCACGGGACGGGGCTTGGCGATTTGCTTGACGCCGTCGTCCGCCATTTTCCAAAAGGGGCCGCCGAAGAGTATGAAGAGGACGTGATTAAGTTTTGCCTCATCGGCCGTCCGAATGTCGGCAAATCGTCGCTTGTCAACGCCATCTTAGGGGAAGAGCGGGTCATTGTCAGCGACATTGCCGGGACGACAAGGGATGCGGTGGACACGTCGTTTGTGCGTGAAGGGCAGGAATATGTTATTATTGATACGGCAGGAATGCGCAAACGCGGAAAAATTTACGAAAGCACGGAAAAATACAGCGTGCTGCGCGCGTTGCGGGCCATTGAACGGTCGGATGTCGTTCTTGTCGTGCTAAACGCCGAAGAAGGCATTCTCGAGCAAGATAAAAAAATCGCTGGCTATGCGCATGAAGCCGGGCGCGGGGTGATTCTCGTCGTCAACAAATGGGACGCCATCGAAAAGGATGACAAAACGATGGCTGAATTTGAGCGGAAGATTCGCGATCACTTCCCATTTTTGGACTATGCCCCGATTTTATTTGTGTCGGCGAAGACGAAACAGCGGCTCCATAAGCTGCTGCCGCTCGTGCAGCTTGTCAGCGACAACCATGCGATGCGCGTTCAGACGAACGTGCTCAATGAAGTCATTATGGATGCGGTGGCGATGAACCCGACGCCGACGCATAACGGCAAGCGCTTGAAAATTTATTATATGACGCAAGTCGCCGTCAAGCCGCCGACGTTCGTCGCCTTTGTCAACGATCCGGAATTGATGCACTTTTCGTACGAACGATTTTTGGAAAACCGCATCCGCGATGCGTTTGGCTTCGAGGGTACACCGATCAAAATCATCGCCCGCCCGCGGAAATAAGAAAAGCGGAAGGCTGCGACAATCGGATAAAGGAAGTGGGAAACGATGGAGAACATCGCTGTATTGGGCGCCGGAAGCTGGGGGACGGCGCTGGCGCTCGTTCTGGCTGACAACGGGCACCGCGTTCGGCTTTGGGGGCAGCGGGCTGAACAGATCGAGGAAATCAACAAACGGCGGACGAATGAAAAATATTTGCCGGGCGTCCGCCTGCCGGAAGCGATCATCGGTTATCATGATCTTTGCGCTGCGCTCGACGGCGTGTCCGTAACGGTGCTCGCTGTGCCGACAAAGGCGATCCGCGGCGTGCTGCAAAAAGCGCGCGCGTGCCTGGCGGCGCCGGTCACCGTGGTCGCCGTCAGCAAAGGCATCGAGCCGGGGACGCACAAGCGCGTATCGGAAATTGTCGCTGAGGAAATGGGCGAATGGCTGGAAGACGTTGTCGTTCTTTCGGGGCCGAGCCATGCGGAAGAAGTGGTGCTCCGCCATCCGACGACGGTGGCGGTGTCATCGCCGAATATGGAAGCGGCGCAGCGCATTCAAGATCTATTTATGAACCATCACTATTTCCGCGTGTATACGAACCCGGATTTAGTCGGTGTCGAAGTCGGCGGGGCGCTGAAAAACATCATCGCCTTGGCCGCCGGCATCAGCGACGGGCTCGGCTACGGGGATAATGCGAAAGCAGCCCTCATCACAAGAGGGTTGGCCGAGATTGCCCGGCTCGGCTGCGCGCTTGGCGCCAACCCGCTCACCTTTTCCGGGCTGGCCGGAGTCGGCGACTTGATTGTCACGTGCACAAGCACCCATTCCCGCAACTGGCGGGCCGGTTATATGCTTGGCCAAGGAAAAAAACTTGACGAGGTGCTCGAAAGCATGGGGATGGTTGTCGAAGGGGTGCGGACGACAAAAGCGGCGTACGAGCTGGGGGGAGAACTCGGCGTCAAAATGCCGATTACCGAGGCGCTCTATGAAGTCTTGTTCGAAGGGAAAGAGCCGAAAGAAGCAGTCGATTCGCTCATGGCGCGCGGAAAAAAGCAGGAAATGGACGATGTCATGAACATTTTTGCCGAGCCGTAACGCTGAAAATAGGCGGATGGCGGTACAAGTCGTCCCTGTTTTGCATACAATATGACGAACCATCATCGGCTTGAGCTTCCGGAAGGGTATAAGGCGATGCTGAAGTAAAGAAAGCCCCGCTTTACTTCAGCTTTTTTTATGGCGATGATATAATAGTTGTCGAAAAAAGGAGGAACACGTATGTCACCGGCTTTAGCGAAAATGTGGATCGCCATCGCCTCAATGGTGTTCATGTTTATTTCCGTCGGTTTCATTTATTTGAGCCGCTACAAGCTCAAGATTCGCTGGCTTCGCTTTTTGCTGGCGGTTATCGCTTACGTCCTGTTGATTCTCGCTGGCATCATCATTATTTTTGTCGTGTTCAGCGGACCGACGCCGCAATAGGAAAAGGATGGAGGAACTGTCAACTACCCCCACTTCGCTAACGCTTGAAGTGGGGGCTTGCAACTCCCCAGAAGTGCAAACGGACTTCGTCCTCCTTCCTTGACTTGGGGTTGCATC